>JBIODP010000012.1:0-19671 GCA_044445195.1 Burkholderiales bacterium
GCCGTACACCATCGACTGCACGCGGTTGAAGATCGATGCAAAGGCGACCCCGAGCGCGATCAGCAGTATCGGCGTAGCCCACGGCAATTCCCGCATGGTCGTGGTGACAATCAGAAATTCGCTGGCGAACACGCCAAACGGCGGCATGCCCAAAATGGCGAGCGCGCCCAACAACATTCCCCACCCCACCGTCGGACTGATTTTTACCAGGCCGCGGATGTCGGCCATGACCTGGGTGCCGGCTTTCTGGCAGGCATGCCCCACCGTGAAAAAAATCGCGGACTTCACCAGCGAGTGCACCGTCATGTGCAGCAAGCCGGCATAGGTGGCGATCGGGCCGCCGATGCCGAATGCAAAAGTCATCAGCCCTATATGCTCGATCGACGAATAAGAAAACATGCGCTTGACATCTTTCTGCCGCGATAGGGAATAGGTGGCAACCAGGATGGAAAGCAAACCGAAACCGATCAGCAATTTGCCGGGCAAGCCATTATGCAATGTGCCGTCCGCCAGCACTTTGAAGCGGAGCACGGCATACAGCGCGACATTCAGCAATAAGCCTGAAAGCACGGCGGAGATCGGCGTCGGGCCTTCGGCATGGGCATCGGGCAGCCAGCTATGCAGCGGCACCAGGCCCATCTTGGTGCCGTAGCCGACCAGCAGGAACACGAATGCAAGCGACATGACGGCAGGCGAAAGATGCGCCTTGACGCTGTTCAGGTTGGTCCACAGCAGCGCATCGTTGCCGCCGCCAAGCTGGCTATCGGCGGCAAGATAAAGCAGTATCGTGCCAAACAGCGCCAGCGCGATGCCGACGCCGCACAGAATGAAATATTTCCAGGCGGCTTCCAGGCTTGCTGCCGTGCGATATACGCTGACCAGCAGCACGGTGGCCAGGGTTGCGCCTTCCAGCGCCACCCACAGAATACCGACGTTGTTGGTTACCAGTGCCAGCAGCATGGTAAACATGAACAGTTGATACATGCTGTGGTACAGGCGCATGCGGTTCGGCGTCATCTTGCCGCTGTCGCGTTCGACCAGCATGTACGGGCGAGAGAACAACGAGGTGGTCAAGCCGACAAAAGCGGTCAGCGTAACCAGAAAGACGTTCAGCGGGTCGATAAAAAACAGCTTGCCAAAGGCGAAGGCGGGACCGCCGGCAATAATCTGCACAGTCAGCATGACCGCCGCGCCGAACGTGATCAGGCTGAATCCGGCATTGATATCGGAGGCTGCCTCGCGGTGCCCGACCAAGCCGAGAACCAGGCCGCCCAGCAGCGGAGTAAAGAGGACCAGCAACAAAAAATTCATGTCAGTCCTCTTTCAGATGTTCCAGATTGCGGATATCCAGATTATCGAACTGTTCGCGGATCTGGAACATGAACACGCCGAGTATCAAAATACCGACCAGGATGTCGAGCGCAATGCCAAGTTCGACGATCATCGGCATGCCGTTGGTAGCGGCGGTGGCAGCGAAAAACAAGCCGTTCTCGATCGACAGGAATCCAATCACCTGCGGCACGGCTTTGGAACGCGTGATCATCATCATGAAGGAAAGCAGTATGCACGCCAGCGCGATGCCCAACGCGCCGTGCGCAATCGAAGTGGACAGCCTCGCCACCGGTTGCGCAAGGTTGAACGCCACGATCACCAACACGATTCCGATCAGCATGGTGGTGGGAATGTTGATCAGCGTCTCCACATCCCACTTCACATTCAAACGACGAATCAGCCGGTGCAGTATCCATGGAATCAGTATTACTTTTAGGGCCAGGGTCAAGGCGGCAGAATAATAAAGATGGTAATCGTGCGTGACATACGCCACCAGGACTGCGGTGGCGACCAGCGTCGCGCCGTGCAGCGTGTATAAATGTATCAACGACAGAATCCGGCGCTGACTTAGCATGGCAAAAGTCAGCATCAGCAGCATGGCAGCCAGGAAGTTCAGTATTTGCGGAGCGAAATTGGCCATCCTACGCTCCCAATAAAAAGTGCACCAGCATGGCAATCACTGCCAGAAGAAACGCCATCGTGAGAAATTCCGGTACCCGGAAAATGCGCATCTTGGCGCTGCCCATTTCAATCAATGCCAGCAATGCGCCACCGATGGTCAATTTCATGACCAGAATCGGAAAGGCCATCAGCAGCACGAGCGGATGGCTGGCTTCGGCAATCCCCCAAGGGAAAAATATCGTGAGTCCGATGCATGAGTAAGCAAAAAGCTTGAGGCTGGCGGCCCATTCCATCAGCGCCAGATGACGGCCGGAATATTCGAGCAAAAGCGCCTCGTGAATCATCGTCAATTCAAGATGCGTGGTCGGATTATCGACCGGGATGCGGGCATTTTCCGCCAGCGCCACCATCGTGAATGCCACGCCGGCGAAAGCCATGCTGGGATAAATCGTCAGCTTCTGGTGTGCCAGCGTATCCACGATACTGGTTAATAAGGTGGACTGCGTAATCAACGAAGCCAAAAACAGCACCATGAGCAATGCCGGCTCTGCCATGAAACCCACCAGCATTTCGCGCCGCGCGCCCATACTGCCGAAGGCAGTGCCGATATCCATTGCCGCCAGTGAAATGAACACGCGGGCCAGGGCCAGCAGGCCGACCAGCGCAATGGCATCGGCTGCCGGCGACAACGGCAAATCGGTGGACATGGTCGGAATAATTCCGCAGACCAGGGTCAAACAGCCGAATACGATATACGGCGCCGCACGAAATAACGGGCTCGCATCTTCGGCCAATACCGACTCCTTGTAAAACAGCTTATGCAGCATGCGATACGGTTGCAGCAGGCTGGGCGCACTCTTGTTTTGCAGCCAGGCGCGGCACTGATTCACCCACCCGGTCAGCAGCGGCGCGGCGGCCAGCGCAAACAGTATCTCCAGCATTTGAGAAAATACGCCGAATAACGCGCTCATTGGCTCACCACCACGATCAGCAGCATTGTCATCAGCGTCAAAAAGCTATACAGCAGGTACACCGCAATCCGACCTTGCTGCAGCATGCCGACCATGCGCGCGATGCGCTCGGTCAGCGTGGCGATCGGACGATAAAGCAAGCCCCAGAACGGATCTTCAATCGTTACCTTGTAATGCGGCTCCTTATCAAAAGCCGACGGCAATTCGCGGGTCATCCGAAAGAAAGGCTCGAAGATCTGGCGAATCGGCTGACCGAATCCCTCCGCCGTATCTTGCATCCGGGGAGTTTGAAATGGAAATCCGCAGCCCCATGGCGCCGAGCGCCGGAAGCGGCCATGATACAGACGCCGCACCATAAAATACGCCAGCAAACAACATGCAAGCAGCATCAGCACGAAAGACACCGGCATGTAGCTGGCGCGTTCGGGCGACACCGGCGCCAGCAACAGCAGACCGTTCCGGGCTACGGTCGCGCCTATGCCTCGCCCGACCAACTGGTTCGTCACGCGATCCAGAACCATCACCATTTGCACCGGGAACAAACCGAACATGACGCAAGCGGCGACCAGCCACCCGAATCCAAGACGCTCCCAGGCGCCCGCGTCGCGCGCATAATATAATTTTGCCTCGCGCGGTCGTCCGAGAAAAATAATGCCGAAAAACTTGACCATGACAAACGCGGCCAGTGCAGCCACCAGTGCAATGACGGCGGCAATGATCGGGATCAGCATGTTCAGGAAAGAATTCGGCAAGCCGGGCGTAAATAAAAAACTTTGCAGCAGCAGCCATTCGGACACAAAGCCGCCGAACGGCGGCAAGCCGGCTGCCGCCAGCGCGGCGATCAACATCACCCACGCAGTCCAGGGCATGTAACGGATCAGCCCGCCGAGATGCCCCAGATTGCGCTCGCCGGTTGCATGCAGCACCGTGCCGGTTCCGAGGAACAGCAAAGTCTTGAAAGCGCCGTGGCTGGCGACATGATAGAGCGTTGCCGTCAGCGACAGCGCAGACAACACATCCATGTGATATGACCGGAACAATATCGTCAACCCGATACCGACGAATATCAAGCCGATATTTTCGATCGACGAAAACGCCAGCAGCCGTTTCATGTCGGTTTGCGCTGCGCTCAGCACGACGCCGAACAAGGCGGTCGCCAACCCGATCGCCAACGTCAATCCTCCCCACCACCAGACCTGAGTATGCAGCAGATCAAAAGTGACGCGCAACACGCCGTAGACGCCCGCCTTGAGAACAAAACCGCTCATCAAGGCCGATATCGGCGAAGGCGCCGCCGGGTGCGCCTCCGGAAGCCAGATATGCAAAGGCATAATGCCCGCCTTGGCGCCAAATCCAAACAGGGCAAGAAAAAAGGCGATGGAAGCCCAAAACCCATCCAACTGCTGATGCCGCATATTGGCAAAGGTATAGTCTCCCGTGTTGGCTTGCAGCAGCCCGAAGCAAAGCAACAGCGCGAGCGCGCCGACATGGGTAATCAACAGGTACAGGAAACCGGCGCGGCGCACTTCGGGCAGACGGTGATTGGCGGTCACCAGCAAGGTGCCGGTCAAGCTCATGGTTTCCCACGCGATCATGAACACGTAGGCATCGTCGGCAATCAGGCACAATCCTATGCCGACCAGACATGCGTGGTACTCCAGACACAGCAATCCCGGCGGCGTTCCTTCACCGACCCGGAAATAGCCGGCAGAGAAAAGGGAAACGCCGGTGCTGACGATGCCGAATACGAAGAGGAAAAAGGAAGACAGGCTATCAAGCCGTAAATGGAACGGCAAGTTAGGCAGCCCCAGCGGCAGGATTGCAACCTGCGGCGCGCCAAAGGCGCCGATCAGGCCGGTGGCGCCAACGACCATGCCGATAATAGCGCCCAGTGGAAACAATACACGTGCAACGAAAGCCGTTCGCTTCAGGGCGAATAAGCCGCAGATTCCAATGACTAGCCATCCGGCCAACGCCAGCAGTATGTAATCCATTGAAATCAATTCCGCCACCAAGACTCCTTATATGACGCTTCGGTGTTACGCCCCCGCCGAATTTTCATTTATTTTATTATAATTTCATTATAATATCAATATTACCCCCAGCACACCATATGATCATGGAAACCAAAACAGCCCGGCTGACCGTCCTAGTTGATCCGGTGAAGAAAAAAGCATTCGAGGAATTGTGCGCCAGTCAGGATTTGACGCCGTCTCAAGTGGTGCGTCAGCTTATGCGCGACTATATGGCGCGGTTTGGCGTCGAGTATAGTACGAAGAGTCGCATCGGGAGCAGGGGTGACGAAGAGACGGCGTAGTGCCGTACGTCGCGATCATCGACTTCGCGATAAGTGAACCTGCTCGTTTACCGCTCCGTAGGGAGATTGGGCTAGGTGGAGTAATGGAATATCCGCGCTAACGAACCGGCAAATTTCTCCACGTCCTGATAGCCGACTACGCGTCCGCCATCGATTTCTTTGCCGCTTTTGTCGAAGAAGATAATGCCGGGAGGACCGAACAGGTTAAAGCGTTTCAGCAAGGCTTTGTCATTGCCGTTGTTGGCTGTCACATCTGCTTGCAATAGCACCATGCCGGCAAATTTTTCCTGGATATGCGGGTCGGAGAACGTCAACTTTTCCATTTCCTTGCAGGACACGCACCAGTCTGCATAAAAATCCAGCATCGCCGTTTTACCCGGAGCCTTGGCTAACGCGGCATCCAGTTCGGCTACCGAATTAATGCGGATAAATTCGGCCTTCTTGTCTGTCATATTCGCCTTGTCGGACTTTTCGGTCAAATGCGCCAGCGGGGCCAAGGCGTCGCGCCCGCCGGTGGCCGCCCCCACTAATTGAGCGAGGCCAAACAGCACGAATACCACACCGAACGCTTTTGACAGGCTGCCCCAGCGTTTGCTGAGCAGCAGGACAGCGCCATAGCCGGCGCCCAAAGCGGCCCAACCCAGCATCTGGATACCTGCCGGAATCACCGGCGACACCATCCACAGCGCTACTCCCAGCAGCAAAACGCCAAAGAAACGCTTGATCGCCTCCATCCAAATGCCGGCTCGCGGCAATAACCAACCGGCCGAAACCCCGACCAGCAGCAACGGCACACTCATGCCGACTGCAGTAGCGAACAATGCGCTGCCCCCCAGCAGCGCGTCGTGGGTCTGGCTGATGAACACCAGCACACCGATCAGCGGTGCGGCGACGCAGGGGCCGATAATCAAGCCGGAGAGCGCGCCCATCACGAATACGCCGACCAGCTTGCCGCCGGCTTGCCGATCCGACGCCTTCATCAGCCTCAGTTGAATGGCGGCCGGCATTTGCAATTGATAAACGTCGAACATCGATAGCGCCAGGATCGCTATCAATACTGAAAAGCCGCCCAATACCATGGGATTCTGAAAGCTGGCCGCCAATCCTTCGCCGATCCAGCCGGCAGCGACGCCCAGCACGGTATAGACGATTGCCATCCCGAACGCATAGGTGGCGGATAAGGTAAAGCCGCGCCGACGGGTGACGGCACTGCCTTCGCCGACGATAATGGACGATAGAATCGGCACCATCGGCAACACGCACGGCGTGAGGGACAACGCCAGGCCGCCCAAAAAGAATAGCGGCAGAATGACCAGCAACTTGCCGCCTTTGATTGCCGCCTCGAATACGCCGGTGTCATCGCTCGCTTGCTGCGGGCTGGGCTGTGCGCCGGACTGTGAACCGGGCTGGGACATGGCCGCATCGCCGCTGCTTCCATGCTTGAACGGCTCGATTGCCCCTTGCACCCCTGTGCGCGGTGGCGGCGTCAATGTGATTTTCGAGTCCATCGGCGGGTAACACAAACCCTGTTCCGCGCAACCTTGCCCGGTTGTGATCAGGGTAAAGGAACCGGTTGCTTCCACCGGCAGCCGGATGCTCACCGAGTGGCGATAGGTCTCGATATTTTTTTGAAAGTTTTCGTCGAATTTGACTTTGCCGGCGGGGAAAACCGGCACGCCCAGCTTGCCGCCTTCCGCGCGAAATTTGAAATGCTCGCGATACATGTAATAACCGTCGGCAATGGCGTAGGTCACTTCAGCCGTTTTTGCATCCAGCATCCTGGCTGAAAATTTGAACGCCGCTTCAGGATTGAGAAAATCTTCTGCTGCACCCGGCATGGACACAGAAAATAGTAATGCCAGGAATAAAAGTGCCGCCCTGAATATCGCTGCCTTAATGCGGTGGGTAAGGCCGGCCGTAGCGGGGCGTTGCTGGAACAGGTTGGTAAACATGCCAATCTTTCTTTGTTTCTTTGACAACCAAGTCGAGATAAGACAGATAGTTTCACTTTACACCAAAAACAAAAGCCAGGCATAGCCTGGCTTTAATGTCTTAGCTTATTCGGCAATATGGCGCGTTATTCAGCACCGTCTACTTCAACCGCTTCGGTGATTTCCGGACGGTCAAGCAATTCGATGTAGGCCATAGGCGCATTGTCGCCAACGCGGAAACCCATCTTCAGAATGCGCAGATAACCGCCATTGCGGTTTGCATAGCGCGGGCCTAGTTCTGCAAACAACTTGACCACCATTTCGCGATCACGCAGACGGTTGAACGCAAGACGCTTGTTTGCCAGGCTATCGGTCTTGCCCAGCGTCAGAATCGGCTCAATGACGCGGCGCAATTCCTTGGCTTTCGGCAATGTTGTTTTGATTGCTTCATGGCGCAACAGCGACACAGTCATGTTGCGCAACATGGCGAGGCGATGCGAAGAAGTGCGATTTAATTTACGGAGACCGTGACGGTGACGCATGATAATTCCTTTTCATTCCTGCATTTTAGTTTGGGTCCAGCTCTTCTATCGATAGTGCTTTGCATTATCGCGGGCCGGTGATTTGGTATTACTTAAATTACTTTTCAAGACCGGCAGGCGGCCAGTTTTCGAGCTTCATGCCAAGAGTCAAACCGCGGGACGCCAATACTTCCTTGATTTCATTCAAAGACTTGCGGCCCAGATTTGGCGTCTTCAGCAGTTCATTTTCGCTACGCTGGATCAAATCGCCAATGTAGTAAATATTTTCCGCTTTCAGGCAATTGGCAGAACGAACGGTCAGTTCCAGATCGTCGACCGGGCGCAACAGGATAGGATCGACCGATGGCGCACGCGACGGCGTCTCTGCAGTTGCTTCCGTGCCTTCCAGCGCAGCAAATACATTCAATTGATCAACCAGCACGCGGGCCGATTGGCGAATCGCTTCTTCCGGAGAAATCACGCCGTTGGTTTCAATATTAATGACGAGCTTATCCAGATCGGTACGCTGCTCGACGCGAGCGGATTCCACCGCATAGGACACGCGGCGGACCGGCGAGAACGACGCGTCCAGAATAATGCGGCCTATGGTTTTGTTCGCATCTTCAGACAGGCGACGCACATTACCTGGCACATAGCCGCGGCCTTTTTCAACCTTGATCTGCATGTCCAGCTTACCACCGGCAGTCAAGTTGGCGATCACGTGATCCGGGTTCACCAGTTCAACATCGTGCGGCAGATCGATGTCGGAAGCCAGGACAGGGCCTTCGCCGTCCTTTTTCAGCGTCAGCGTCACTTCGTCGCGATTATGCAACTTGAACACCACGCCTTTCAGATTCAGCAGCAAATCGACGACATCTTCCTGCACGCCGTCAAGCGATGAATATTCATGCACGACACCGGCTATCGTGACTTCTGTCGGCGCGTAACCGACCATGGAAGACAACAAGACGCGACGCAGCGCGTTGCCCAAGGTGTGGCCATAGCCGCGCTCAAAGGGTTCCATCACGACCTTGGCATGACCGGCGCCAAGCACTTCAACTTCAATAATGCGGGGTTTCAACAAGCTGTTTTGCATGAAATGTCCTTTTCAATACCCTCGGCTCATTACACCGATAAGGCTGATGGCATGTCGGGTACGCCTATTTCAACCGAAATAAGCGCAGTCTTAAAATTTAAATTAACGCGAATATAATTCAACGATCAGCGATTCATTCACATCGTTAGCGATCTCACTGCGGTCCGGCAGCGATTTAAATGTGCCTTCCATCTTCTTGGAGTCAACCGCAACCCAGCTTGCCAAACCGATTTGTTCGGCCAGCGACAACGCTTCAATGATACGTACCTGTTTTTTGGACTTTTCACGGACCGCGATCACGTCGCCGGCTTTAACTTGGTAGGACGCGATATTTACCACGCCACCGTTGACGGTGAATGCCTTATGGCTGACCAATTGGCGGCCTTCGGCACGGGTCGAACCAAAACCCATGCGATAGACAACATTATCTAGGCGGGATTCGAGCAGCTTCAGCAAGTTTTCGCCGGTATTGCCCTTGCGGCGATCAGCCTCGGCAAAATAGCGGCGGAACTGGCGCTCAAGAATACCGTACATGCGCTTGACTTTTTGTTTTTCACGCAACTGGTTACCGTAATCGGAAGTGCGCGCGCCTGATGTACGACCATGCTGACCCGGCTTGGAGTCCAGCTTGCACTTGGATTCCAGCGAGCGCCGTGCGCTCTTCAGGAACAGGTCGGTGCCTTCACGGCGAGAAAGTTTTGCTTTTGGTCCAATATAACGTGCCACGAGAATTTCCTTTAAATATGACGCCCCGTTGGAGACGACTTTCGATCGCCGAATGCCTTGGGCGCTAGTCCGATCTGCCTGCAATCGAACGGTGGTCTTACGAACAAAACCCGCCAGAACCTGGCGGGCGACTTCCTGATATTACGTGTACTGCAAAAAATAACGCAACAGCAAACCTAACAACTCACCGCAACAATTAAATGCGGCGGCGCTTTGGCGGACGGCAACCGTTATGCGGTACCGGCGTCACATCCTGAATTTGCGTGATCTTGATACCGAGGTTATTCAGCGCGCGAACGGCGGATTCACGCCCTGGGCCTGGGCCCTTGATGCGAATTTCCAGGTTCTTCACACCGCATTCCAGCGCCACTTTACCGGCAGCTTCCGCTGCGACCTGAGCCGCAAACGGAGTCGATTTACGCGACCCCTTGAAGCCTGCACCGCCGGAGGTCGCCCAAGACAGCGCGTTACCTTGACGGTCGGTAATGGTGATGATGGTGTTATTGAAAGACGCGTGGATGTGCGCGATGCCTTCCGCAACGTTCTTTTTAACTTTCTTACGCACGCGTGCTGCTGCGGCGTTATTCGGTGCTTTTGCCATGATTATTTCCTTGAATCCCGACGACCAATTAACCTGCCGATCATTTCACCGGCGAATTATTTCTTCAACGATTGCGCTGCTTTACGCGGCCCCTTGCGGGTACGTGCATTGGTGCGCGTGCGCTGACCACGGCAAGGCAAGCCTTTGCGATGACGCAAACCGCGATAACAACCGAGGTCCATCAATCGCTTGATGTTCATCGAGATTTCACGACGCAGATCGCCTTCGACAATGAATTTACCTATCTCATCGCGCAGCTTTTCCAACTCGCTGTCATCCAGATCCTTGACCTTTTTGGTGGTCGAAACACCCGTTTTCTCACAGATTTTCTGTGCGCGCGGGCGGCCAACACCGTAAATCGCAGTCAAGCCGATAACAGTGTGTTGATGATTGGGTATATTTACCCCTGCAATACGTGCCATTCGTTATTCCTCAGTCAATAACGTTAAATTAACCTTGGCGCTGCTTATGGCGCGGCTCTATGCAAATAACACGAACCACGCCCTTGCGCTTGATGATCTTACAGTTGCGGCAGAGCCGCTTAACCGATGCGAGCACTTTCATTTTTGCCCTCTTTCTTTCAGTTCTAAATTCACTTGTAAACTTACCTAGTGCGTTACTTAGTACGGAACACGATACGTGCGCGACTTAAATCATAAGGCGTCAACTCGACCGTCACCTTGTCGCCCGGCAGGATGCGAATGTAGTTCATGCGCATCTTTCCGGAAATATGACCCAATACTACATGTCCGTTTTCCAGCTTAACTCTAAATGTTGCATTCGGAAGATTCTCAAGAATCTCACCTTGCATTTGGATAACATCGTCTTTTGCCATGCGTTCTGTCGCTCTCCTGGGCGCTTATCGCGTAGGAATTCCGCCCTTGAAATTCGCCTTGCGCAACAGCGAATCGTATTGCTGTGACATCACGTAGTTCTGTATTTGGGCCATGAAATCCATGGTTACCACCACAATGATCAATAGAGACGTTCCACCAAAGTAAAACGGCACTTTCCATTTAGCAATCAAAAATTCAGGCAACAAACAAACCAGCGTAATATACACAGCCCCAGCAAGCGTCAATCGCATTAAAATCTTGTCAATGTAGCGCGAGGTCTGTTCACCGGGACGAATACCCGGCACAAACGCGCCACTCTTCTTCAAATTATCTGCAGTCTCTTTGCTATTGAATACCAACGCCGTATAAAAGAAGCAAAAGAAAATAATCGCCGCCGAGTATAACAATGCATGAATCGGCTCGCCTGGCGCCATCGATGCCGCCATATCCTTCACGAAACGCACCACCGGCCCCGTACTGTTGCCGGAGGTAAGCCAACTGGCAATCGATGACGGGAACAAAATAATCGATGATGCAAAAATCGGTGGAATGACTCCCGCCATATTCAGCTTCAACGGCAAATGACTGCTTTGTCCACCGTAAATCTTGTTGCCTACCTGACGCTTCGCATAATTCACTAGAATCTTACGCTGTCCGCGTTCGATAAATACCACGATATATGTCACACCAGCAGCGATCACACAAATGAGAACCGCTGAAAACCAAGCCATCGCTCCGGTACTGACCAGTTCAAACAAGCTGCTGATGGCATTCGGCAACCCTGCCGCAATTCCGCTAAAAATGATGATCGAGATACCGTTTCCCAAGCCGCGTTCCGTGATTTGCTCACCCAACCACATCAGGAACATCGTGCCTGTCACCAGCGTGACTATCGTCGTGAAACGAAATGCCAAGCCCGGGTCCAACACCATGCCGGACTGTTTCTCCAAACCTATCGCTATGCCTACACCATAAAATACCGCCAGTACCAAAGTACTATAGCGCGTGTACTGCGTAATCTTGCGGCGACCCGCCTCGCCTTCCTTTTTAAGCGCCTCCAATTGCGGCGATACGATCGACATCAATTGCATAATGATCGACGCGGAAATATAAGGCATGATGCCGACTGCGAAAATTGTCAACTTCGACAAAGCCCCGCCGGAAAACATGTTAAACATTCCCAAAAAGCCGCTTTGGTGTTGCTTGTAAAAATCAGCCAAATGCCCCGGATCGATCCCCGGAACCGGAATGTGAGCTCCGATCCGATACACAACCAATGCCCCAAGCAGAAACCACAAGCGATTCCAGGGGAAGCCAGTGGCTGCGCTTTTAGCAAGTTTAGGACTAGTAGCCAATTTTGACTCCCGATTACACTGTCAGCATATTTGTCAACTTACGTGTCAACATATGCGTCAGCTTAATAACTTAAGCAACTGAACCGCCCGCTGCCTCAATGGCAGCTTTTGCGCCTTTGGTAGCGATCAACCCCCTGAGGGTCACTTTCTTGCTGATCTCGCCTGCCAGAATAACGCGCACTACGCGTGCCAGTTCACCCACCAAACCAGCTTGTTTCAATGCGATCAAATCGATGTCGTCCACCGGTAAAGCCTGCAAGTCCGACAAGCGAACCTCTGCCTTGTATGGTGTCGCCAGCGATTTGAAGCCGCGCTTCGGCAAGCGCCGTTGCAAAGGCATTTGACCACCTTCAAAACCCACTTTATGGAAACCGCCGGACCGCGACTTTTGACCTTTATGACCACGGCCTGCCGTCTTACCCAAACCGGATCCAATACCGCGACCGACACGGCGTTTATAATGCTTGGCGCCATCTGCTGGCTGGATAGTATTCAATTCCATGATTTGCTCCCTGATTTTCGTCAGTCCCAAACCGAGGGCCTACGAAATCACTTTCACCAGATACGAAACTTTGTTGATCATGCCGCGCACCGCTGGCGTGTCTTCCAATTCTCTTTCCGAATTGATTCCACGCAAGCCCAGGCCGCGGACCGTCGCACGATGTGTTTCGCGCGTGCCGATCAAACCCATGACCAATTTTACTTTGACTGTCTTTGTCATTTGTTGTGTCATTTGTTTCACCTTAGCCCAGAATTTCTTCAATCGACTTGCCGCGCTTGGCGGCAATTTCCGACGGGGTGTTCATTTTGGCCAAACCATTCAGCGTCGCCCGAACCATGTTGTATGGATTGGTTGAACCGTTGGACTTTGCCAGCACATTCGTCACACCCATGACTTCAAAAATCGCGCGCATCGGACCGCCGGCAATGACGCCGGTACCGTCCTTCGCCGGCGCCATCAGAACTGACGACGCTCCATGCTTGCCGGTTACCGTGTGTTGCAAGGTTCCGTTTTTCAAGGTGACCTTGATCATCTTGCGGCGCGCTTCCTCCATCGCCTTTTGCACTGCGACCGGCACTTCTTTCGATTTGCCTTTGCCCATGCCGATGCGACCATCGCCATCGCCCACTACCGCTAACGCGGCAAAGCCCATGATACGACCACCCTTGACCACTTTGGTCACACGGTTGACCGCGATCATCTTTTCGCGCATGCCGTCATCCGGCTTGTCGCTTTGCATTTTCGATTGCATTTTTGCCATGACGCTTTTCCTTAGATCTTCAGACCGGCTTCACGCGCAGCTTCTGCAACTGCTTTCACGCGACCGTGATAACGGAACCCGGAGCGATCGAACGCAACTTCGGCGATTCCTGCTTTCAGTGCCTTTTCAGCTACACGCTTGCCCACCAGGGAAGCAGCAGCCGTATTGCCGCCTTTGCCGGATTGACCCGCCAGCTGCTGGCGTACTTCCGCTTCAAGCGTCGAAGCCGAAGCCAGAACTTTTGCGTCCGGGCCAATAATGCTCGCGTAGATGTGCAAGTTGGTACGATGCACGGCCAGGCGGTTCACTTTTAACTCTGCGATCTTGGCACGAGTTTGACGTGCGCGGCGCAGACGTGATTGTTTCTTGTCCATCGTCAACCCCTATTACTTCTTCTTGGTTTCTTTAAGCACTACCACTTCGTCCACATAGCGAACGCCTTTGCCCTTGTAAGGCTCAGGACTGCGGTAGGCACGGACTTCAGCCGCTACCTGGCCGACTTGTTGCCTGTTGATCCCCTTGATCAGTATCTCGGTTGCAGTAGGCGTTTCGCACTTCACGCCTTGCGGCATTTGGTGCACCACCGGATGCGAAAAACCGAGCGACAGATTCAACTTGTCGCCTTGCGCCTGCGCTTTGAAGCCCACGCCCACCAAGCTCAGCTTTTTCTCAAAGCCCTTGGTGACGCCATTGATCATGTTATTGACCAATGCGCGCAAGGTGCCGGACATCGCATTTGCTTCGCGACTGTCATTGGCAACTTCGAATTTCAATGTGCCGTCGTTGTTTTCAACTTTAACCAGGCCGTTAAGCGACTGGGTAAGTGTGCCCAACGGGCCTTTTACAACGATCTGCTCTGCAGAAATGGTCGCTTCCGCGCCCTTTGGCAGTGCAATCGGCATTTTACCTACACGTGACATATTGCTCTCCTTAGGCCACGTAGCAAATAACTTCGCCACCGACACCGGTTGCGCGCGCTTTGCGGTCTGTCATGACACCCTTGGGGGTAGAAACAATCGCTACTCCCAAACCATTCATCACATTCGGTATCTCGTCTTTGCCCTTGTAGATGCGCAGCCCCGGACGGGACACGCGCTCCAGGCGCTCAATGACGGGACGACCGGCATAATATTTCAAACCGATTTTCAATTCCGCTTTACCGGATGCTTCGGTAACGACAAAATCTTCAATGTAACCCTCGTCCTTAAGGACGTTGGCAATCGCAATTTTTACTTTGGACGATGGCATCAACACCAACGTCTTTTGCACAACTTGCGCATTGCGGATACGGGTCAGCATATCGGCGATAGGATCGCTCATACTCATTGCTTATTCTCCCATTACCAGCTGGCTTTAGTCATACCCGGGATTTCGCCGCGCATGGCGATTTCACGGAGTTTAATACGGCCCAAACCGAATTTACGGAAAGTGCCACGCGGGCGACCAGTCAATGCGCAACGATTACGTTGGCGAGTCGGATTGGCATTACGCGGCAACGCCTGTAACTTCAGGCGCGCTTCATAGCGCTCTTCTTGCGACTTCGATTGGTCATCAATGATAGCCTTCAACTCGGCGCGCTTACCGGCGTATTTCTTGACCAGGTCTGCACGCTTTTGTTCACGGTTAATCAGTGCCAGTTTTGCCATGGCAACCTCAGTTTCTGAACGGAAATTTAAATGCGGCGAGGAGCGCTTTCGCTTCGTCGTCGGTCTTCGCAGTTGTCGTGATGCTGATATTCATGCCACGCAACACGTCAATCTTGTCATACTCAATTTCGGGGAAAATGATCTGTTCTTTCACACCGATATTGTAATTGCCGCGGCCATCGAATGCCCTGCCGGAAACACCACGGAAGTCGCGAACGCGCGGCAATGCTACCGTAATGAAACGATCGAGAAATTCATACATGGCCGCGCCACGTAAAGTTACCATGCAACCAATCGGGTAACCTTCACGAATCTTGAAGCCCGCAATCGCCTTGCGCGCCTTGGTAACAACAGGCTTTTGGCCGGCGATCTTGGTCAGGTCGCCTACTGCGTGCTCAATAATCTTCTTGTCTGCAATCGCTTCGGACAAACCCATATTCAAGGTTATCTTCAGCAGACGCGGAACTTCCATTGCCGACTTGTACGAGAATTTCGCAGTCAGACCGGCAACGACTTTTTCTTTATAAAACTCTTGGAGACGGGACATGATCTCTTAAACCTTCACGACTTCGCCACTGGACCTAAAGACGCGGACCTTCTTGCCGTCCACCTCCTTGAAACCAACGCGATCTGCCTTGCCAGTTGCCGCATTGAATAATGCAACATTGGACACATGAATCGGCATTAACTTATCGACAATGCCACCAGTAGTACCGGTCATCGGGTTCGGCTTGGTCGCTTTTTTAGCGACATTCACACCCTCAACCACAACGTAGTCAGCATCGACGCGCTGGCGTACAACACCGCGCTTGCCCTTGTCTTTACCAGCAAGGATGATGACTTCGTCGTTTTTTAGAATCTTACCCATAACGACTCCTTACAGAACTTCAGGTGCAAGCGACACAATCTTCATGAAGCGCTCAGTGCGCAATTCGCGCGTGACCGGTCCGAAAATACGTGTGCCTATCGGCTCCAGCTTTGCATTGAGCAAAACCGCAGCATTGCCATCGAACTTTACCAATGAACCATCCTGGCGACGCACGCCTTTGGCGGTACGCACAACGACGGCATTGTAAATCTCACCCTTTTTAACGCGTCCGCGCGGCGCAGCAATTTTGACGGTCACTTTAATCACGTCACCAATGCTCGCATAACGGCGCTTGGAACCACCCAGCACCTTGATGCACATGACTTCACGCGCACCCGTGTTGTCGGCTACTTCGAGCCGGCTTTCAGTTTGAATCATAATATTTTCTTTCCCAACTTAACCCGTACCATCCGCACAATGCAGACTTACGGTTAGTCTTGGTCCTGTCAGGCGCCTTTGCTAAGACGGACTGATTAGGTGGACGATTTCCAAAACTTCTTTAATTACTGCAAATTTCTTACGGCGAGGTGTTTCAGCGCGCTCTTTAAATTGACCAAATTCAAGAACGAAGCCCGTCAGTATGACATTAAAAGACCGGGCCCGCAACAACTAAATCAAATTATTTGCGCAACTTGCACCACACGCGTAACGGTCCACGCTTTAGTCTTGGAAATCGGACGGCCCTCCTGAATTTCAACCGTGTCACCGGCTTTGGCCTGGTTTCCTTCATTGTGCGCATGATACTTGTTCGTGCGCATAATGATTTTTCCATACAATGGATGCTTGACGTGGCGTTCGATCGACACAGTAACGGTCTTGTCCATTTTGTCGGAGACCACTTTGCCAATCAGCGTGCGCTTAAGCGCTTGTTTCACTTGATCGTTCATTATTTGGCGTCCTTCAGATTCATGACCGTTTTTACACGTGCTATGTCGCGGCGGACTTTTTTTAGTTGCGCAGTATTGCTCAGTTGCTGTGTGGCAATTTGCATGCGCAGACTGAATTGGGCCTTCAACAACTCATTCATTTCTTTTGTCAAAGCCGCTTCGTCTTTACCGCGGAGTTCGGATGCTTTCATTTTCACTCCCCTTATTGGCCGACTTGACGGACGACAAACGTAGTCAATAACGGCAGCTTGGCCGCAGCTAGTCGAAACGCTTCACGCGCCAGGACCTCATCGACTCCGTCCATCTCGTACAGCATTTTGCCTGGTTGAATTTCGGCAACGTAATACTCTGGATTACCCTTGCCGTTACCCATACGGACTTCAGCAGGTTTTTGCGAAATTGGCTTATCCGGAAAAATACGAATCCAGATACGGCCGCCCCGTTTGATGTGACGGGTCATCGCGCGGCGAGCCGCTTCGATCTGACGCGCCGTGATACGACCGCGGCCAATCGCCTTCAGGCCAAACTCGCCAAACGATACGGCAGTGCCGCGCGCATGGGAAATGCCCTTGTTGCGGCCCTTTTGTTCTTTACGATATTTTCTGCGTGCTGGTTGCAGCATGATTATTCTCCTGCTTTCTCAGCCGGGGCAACAGCGGCGCCTTCCGGCTTTTTAGCGCGTACCCGTTTGGCTACCGCTGGAGCACCGGGTGCTCCAGCAGCGATTTGACCTTCAGGCCGCGGGGTGCGTGGGCGACTGCTGGGCTTACCGTCATCGCGACGGGGGGCACGGCGTTTCTTGTCATCGTCCGATGCAATATCCACAGTCGGCGTTTCACCGTTGGCCAGCCGATCGCCTTTGTATACCCACACCTTGATGCCGATAATGCCGTAGGTAGTCAGGGCTTCGCCGAAACCGTAATCGATGTCTGCGCGCAGCGTATGCAGCGGCACACGGCCTTCGCGATACCATTCCTTACGAGCAATCTCGATCCCGTTCAAACGACCGGACGACATGATCTTGATGCCTTGCGCGCCAAGGCGCATCGCATTTTGCATCGCTCGCTTCATCGCGCGACGGAACATGATACGCTTTTCCAGTTGCTGGGCAATCGAATCGGCGATCAGTTGGGCATCGGTTTCAGGTTTGCGAATTTCTTCGATATTCACATGAACCGGCACGCCCATCATCTTGGTCAGCGCGGATTTGAGAACCTCGATGTCCTCGCCTTTTTTGCCGATGACGACACCGGGGCGCGAGCTGTAAATCGTGATGCGCGCATTCTTTGCAGGGCGCTCGATCACCACACGGCCGACAGAGGCGTTCTTCAGCTTGGTCTTCAGGTAAGCGCGCACTTTCAGGTCTTCGTTCAGCATGGTTGCAAAATTGCTATTGCCTGCATACCAGCGCGAAGCCCAATTATGGGTAACCGAAAGACGGAAACCGGTTGGATGTATCTTCTGTCCCATCGCGACTCCTTAGTTTCCGACAGTCACGTAAATGTGACAGGATTGTTTCGAGATACGGTCACCCCGGCCTTTGGCGCGCGCAGTAAAGCGCTTCAGGACCGAGCCTTTTTCGACATAAATCGTCGTAATTTTCAATTCATCGATATCCGCACCGTCATTATGCTCGGCGTTCGCAATGGCGGACTCCAGCACACGCTTGATGATGACTGCGCCTTTTTTAGGGCTGAAAGTCAGGATATTGAGTGCTTGATCAACTTTTTTGCCGCGGATCAGATCGGCGACCAGACGGCCCTTTTGGGCCGACAGACGCACGCCACGGAGGGTAGCTTTAGTTTCCATCATCGGACCTTATTTCTTAGCCTTTTTATCAGCGGCATGACCTTTGAACGTACGGGTCAACGCGAATTCGCCGAGCTTGTGACCAACCATGTTTTCGGAAACATAAACCGGCACATGCTGCTTGCCATTATGTACCGCGATAGTCAAACCGATGAAGTCCGGCATGATCGTCGAACGGCGCGACCATGTTTTAATCGGCTTCTTGTCTTTGATCGCTTGCGCGGTCTCGACCTTTTTCACCAGGTGGGCGTCACAGAACGGCCCTTTTTTCAATGAACGTGTCATGTGTTATCCCTTATTTCTTGCCACGGCGCGAGACGATCATGGAAGTCGTGCGCTTATTGCGACGCGTCTTCTTACCCTTGGTCTGCTGACCCCATGGCGACACCGGATGACGGCCAGCTGCAGTTTTACCCTCGCCACCGCCGTGAGGATGGTCAACCGGGTTCATGACCACACCGCGAACGGTAGGACGCACACCGCGCCAACGCATGGCACCCGCTTTACCGATCTTGCGGAGGCTATGCTCGGCATTGCCGACTTCACCGACAGTCGCGCGGCATTCGATATGCACGCGACGAACTTCGCCTGAACGCAAACGAACCTGCGCATAAGTGCCTTCACGCGCCATCAACACCACGCCGGCGCCGGCAGTACGCGCCATCTGCGCACCCTTGCCAGGCAGCATCTCGACGCAATGCATAATCGTACCAACCGGAATATTACGAATCGGCAAGCAGTTACCCGATTTGATCGGCGCTTCCGCACCGTTCATCAATTGATCGCCCACCGCCAAACCCTTGGTGGCAATGATGTAATGACGCTCGCCGTCTGCGTAGCAGAGCAGCGCAATATTCGCTGTGCGGTTAGGGTCGTATTCAATACGCTCGAC
>JBIODP010000013.1:0-19575 GCA_044445195.1 Burkholderiales bacterium
CCCTGTTCCTGCACTTCGGGATCGACCGTCAGGCAGGCCATCTCAGCCATTCTCTCTGCCGGAAACGGATATAAGGCGGCACAGCCGAAAATTACGCCGTCGTGTTCCAGTACGGAGAAGCATTCGATTTCGCGCTCAATCAATTCGCGTCCGCGTTTGACCAGCGTGCCGTCCTCTTCCAACGGTTCGATCAACTGAATAATGCCGCCGACATCTTCAATCGTCGCCTCGCGCAGGCTCTCCAGGTTTTCATAGCTGATCATGGTGCCGACGCCATCGTGCGTAAAGATTTCGAGCAGCGATGACCCATCGGTTGCAAACGGTACGATATGCGCGCGCGGCACGCCGTTATTGCAAGCTTTGATGGCGTGCTGAAGGTAAAATGCCGAGCCGGGAGGTAGAAAACCGGCTTGCAGCACCGCTTCGGCCTGGTGCGATGATAGTTCGCGGATTTCCACGCCTCCCAGGTCGCGAAATAGCGGTGTTTCATTAATGAAAATAAGTTTGTCCGCGTGCAGTGCAATCGCCGCAGACACGGCCACGTCTTCCAGCGTCAGGTTGAAGGCTTCGCCGGTGGGTGAGAAGCCCAGCGGCGACAACAGCACCAGGCTGCCGGCGCTGAGGATCGCGTGTATTGTCTCGGAAGCGATTTTACGGACTGCGCCGGTGAAACCGAGATCGATGCCATCGAACACGCCCATCGGCCGGGCGGTAATGAAATTGCCGGAAATGATGCGAATTGCCGCGTGCGCCATCGGTGTATTCGGTAAACCCTGGCTGAAGGCCGCTTCGATGTCCAGCCGCAATTCTCCGGCTGCTTCTTTCGCGCATTCGAGCGCAGCGGAGTCGGTAATGCGGATGTCGTTATGCATATGTTCTTCGACATTGCGCAGTGAAAGCTGCTGGGTAACTTGCGGGCGCGAACCGTGAACCACCACCACCTTAATGCCTACCGCATGCAGCAAAGATAAATCCTGTGCCAGTTCAGCCAGTCCGCCGGCAGCCACCAGTTCGCCCGGAAAGGCGACGACAAAGGTCTTGCCGCGGAAAGCATGCACATAGGGCGCAACGGAGCGCAGCCACTCGACGAATTGGACCGGGTCTTCCGTCATGCGTGAAACTCCTCATATCGAACGTTGGTAACTCTTCGGCTGCTGGCTCGAGTGTAAAGGGCCGATTGTATCAAGAGGGTATTGTATCTGCTTGATATAGGTCAAGGATGGATTTGGCTTATATGCACTACCGCAGGGACTGATTTTCGATGTGTCACGCAAAATCCTATACACTCTCGATTTCGATAAATAAGGGTGCCTATGCGGAATGTAGGCGTCCTGTATAACGGATGAATGCTGTTTTTCAGGCCCCATGCATCCCCAATCCAAGTCTATGAGCCACAAAAAGATCCTGTTGTTGAGCGTATCTGCCGGCGCAGGCCATGTGCGCGCCGCCGAGGCGATTCTTGCGTGCGCCGGCGCCAGCGAAGCGAACCTCACGGCGAGGCATCTGGATGTGATGCATTTTGTGTCGCCGGGATTTCGGAAGTTATATATCGATTTTTATATGGGTCTCGTCAATCGGCATCCGACGCTGTGGGGTTACCTGTACCAGCTTACCAACGACGCGCTGCCCGGCAGCAAAATGCAAAAATTGCGGCGCGGGATTGAGCGGCTCAATACCAAACCGTTGCTGAAGGAGATTGCGGCATTCAAGCCGGATGCAATCGTTTGCACCCATTTTTTGCCGGCAGAGATTTTAGCGCGCGAGATAAGTAAAACTTGCCTGGATTGTCCTGTGTGGGTGCAGGTGACGGATTTCGACGTGCATCGCATGTGGGTGCAGGAGCATATGGCCGGCTATTTTGCCGCCAATGAGGAGGTTGCATTCCGCATGCGTGCGCAAGGCATTGCGCCGGATACGATACATGTGACCGGCATTCCCATCATGCCGGCATTTGGCCGGGTTCTCGATCGCGCGGCCTGCGCACGCGAATTCGGTCTTGATCCGCTGCGCAAGACGTTTTTATTGATGGGTGGAGGCGCCGGGCTTGGCGGCCTCGATATGGTCGCGGCGCGCTTGATGAAACTGGATGCCGATTTTCAATTGATCGTGCTGGCCGGAAAAAATGCAGAGGCGTTGGCGGCGCTGCAGACCTTATCCGCCCGGCATCCTGGCAGACTGTTGGCGCAAGGCTACTCCGATAAGGTCGAGCGCATGATGGCGTGTTCCGACCTGGTCATCACCAAACCGGGCGGGCTGACGGCGTCCGAATGCCTGGCGATGGGGTTGCCGATGCTGGTCAACGCGCCTATCCCGGGGCAGGAGGAGCGCAATGCAGATTTTCTGCTGGAGCAAGGCGTCGCATTGAAAGCGTTCGATGCGGTTATGCTGGATTACCGCATCGGTCATTTGCTTGCCCATCCTGCCAAACTGGCCGACATGCGGGCCAAAGCGCAAGCGCTTGGGCGGCCCGCCGCGGCGCAACGCGTGCTGGACATCGTGCTCCAGCCGTTGCAGGCATGAATTCGCCGACGCGCCCGCTGCATCTGGTATTGACGCTGGCATGGGTCGCATTGCTCGGGTATTTTTTTGCCCAGGTGGAAATCCAGATTGAAGGCGCAGGCGGATGGGCGGCCAATCTGCCGACCTGGCGCATTGAACACCATTGGCTGCTCGACATTTTCTGGGGCGGAAGAGCGATGACCGGCTACCATGCGTGGGTTTTTCCTTTCATTGCCATGCTGTTCCACTTCCCATTGGTGTTTTACGGGCATTGGTCGGTCCGCGCAGAGTGCCGGATTATCGCCTGCCTCATGCTGTTTTGGGTAACCGAGGATTTTTTGTGGTTTGTCTGCAATCCCGCGTATGGCTTGTCAAGATTTAATCCAGCCGGAATCGCCTGGCACAAACACTGGATAGCGTTCGCCCCGGCCGATTATTGGTATGCGCTTGGCGCAGCAGCGATATTGCTATATTTTTCAAATCGAAAATATAACAAACGAGAATGAAGAGATTGCGCCAAGTGCGCTAGAGTAGGGCAATGGAAAAGTGCGTAGGTTGGGCTGCAAAGCCCAACGGTTTTTTGCCATTGCAAGTGTTGGGCTTTGCAGCCCAACACGGCTGAATTTCAGCGGCGCCCACCACGCCCGTCGCGATCACCACGATAGTCGCGATCACCATGATGGTCGCGATCCCCGTGATCTCTATGGCGCCGCCCGTGCTCATCGCTCCAATATCCGCCGCCGCCAAAATATATCACTGGCGGCGGCGCATAGTAAGGCTCAGGCTGATAGACCACCGGCGGAGGAGGAGCTACATAACCGAACGGATAGAGGCCGATATCGACGTTTACCCGGGCATTTGCAGCCGAGGCTGCTATAAGCGCGAGAGCGCCGAAAACCAGTGAAAGAATTTTTCGTTTCATAATAGTTCCTTAAAGTGCAACCGTGCGGCGAATATCGCCGCGCTAGACTTGAAAGCGTTTTATTTCATTGCGTGGTGCATGTGCTTTCCTTCGTGCGCATGCTGAGCGAACACCTTGTCGGCCACTTTCTTTTGATCGTCCGGCATCGCTGCATACAATGGAGCAAACGCGGTAGCGAGCTTCTTGACCGAATCGGCATGGGCCTGGGCGATATCAGCATACGCATTCAAGTCATCAACGGCTGTTGCGGCCGCCATGGATGCCTCGCGCTTGTCAATCGCTTTATCGAGTTCGCTTGCATTGTCATGCATCGCTTTGACCACCGCGGCCCATTGCGTTTCCTCTGCCGCTGTGATTTTGAGCTTTGCGTGCAAATCATTGATATGCATTTCAACCTTTGCATCGCGTTTGGCATCTGCCTTTGTCATCGCTGCAGCCGAAGCATTGGAAGGTGGAGGCGTGCCGGCGGATGGAGCCGGCGACTGTGCATAGGCGCCGCTGATAAGAAACGTGGAGGCGAGTACTGCAACGATTATCTTCATGAGATTTTCCTTAGAGAGGTGATTGCCAATGATTTTTGCATTAAGGTCGAGAAGCCGTGGCAATGACGGCGGATCTCGACTATCCGGAAGCGATCGGTATTCCACGCGCACCGTTTTCCTGCGCGTGAACGATGGATTAAGTTCTCCGATTGCTGAAAACCCCATCCCGTATGCTTGGTGAGCATTCGATCACGAATGGAGCGCTGCTGTATGTACGGTGTCGCACATAAGTGACACGCATACTATGCCTGATCAAGGAATGCCATGGCCGGAGAAATAGCGGCTATTCATCATTGTTATAATGATATTGTTATCAAAATTTCTTTCTGAAATAATGGATTGATGATAATGTAGAACAACGCCGTGTCCTGAAATTGTTCTATGCCAAAAAAGTTGTCGGAGTTCTGTCAACACCTGGTATTGAGGATGGCCGACTCCTGGCATTTCCTCATATCAATGCGGCATGGGAAGATAATTGGTTATTTGTTAATTTTTGTATTGATGGGCTTGGCGCTGTCGGTGCAATTGGCAATTGCTCCTATCGGCGCAGGGTTGCAGTATCTGGCCTTTTTCCCCATTGTCATTCTTGCCACCATCGTTGGCGGCTATCGGGCAGGATTGCTTGTCACGGCAGTTGGATTTGCGTTTGTCGTCTTTATATTCCCTTCGCCTTATTACTATTTGTCCCTGGAAGTCGTGCATCCCGACATGAGGTCGAACTTGATATTCCTCATAGATGGGGTCATCGTGTCCTTTTCTATTGAGGCGATGCATCGGTACCGCCTGCATTATGCGGTGGAATTGGCGCGCTCGATGAGAGCCCATGCTGAATTGGAGGCAAGTACGCGCCATTTCAGGCAAATCCTCGATAACCTGTTTACCTATGTCTCCTTGCTGGACGAAAATTGCATCGTTCTGGAAATCAATAAGGCTCCTCTCCATAGAGGCGGGTACCGCAGGGAGGATATTATCGGCCGATGTTTCTACGACGCGCCCTGGTGGACCTATGACGCAGCGGTGCAGCTGCAATTAATAGAGGCATGTGAAGCTGCCCGGCAAGGACAAACACGACGCTACGATGTGGTTGTGAGGATGGGCAGCGAGTTTATTCCCATTGATTTTCAGATTTCGCCTGTGCGCGATGAGAATGGCAAAATTATTGGCTTGTTGCCAATAGCGGTGGAGATTTCTGAGCGCATAAAAGCCGAGCAGGCATTACGCGCTAGTGAAAACAAATTTCATGTTCTGTTCGATTCGGTCAACGATTGCATCATGATACTGGACCTGGATGGGTATATTAGGGATATCAATCGAACCGGCTACACGCGGTTGGGTTATGCAAAAGAAGAAATGCTGGGAAAATGCATTAGCCAATTCAATTCGCCTGAGTTTGCATCCAGAGTTGCCGGCAACATCGCCATGCTTCAGCAGAATGGTTTTGGCGTATTTGAATCCGCTCATGTGCGTAAGGACGGTTCGGTCATGCCGATGGAAGTAAGCGCCAGAATGGTTGAACTGGAGGGGCAGCGGCGTGTTCTCACCTCGGTTCGCGATATTGCCGAACGAAAGCTGGCTGAAGCGGCGTTGCGCAACAGCGAAGCTAACCTTCGCTGCATGATGGATAACCTGCCGTATCTGGCCTGGCTGAAAGATACCGAAGGTCGTTACATCGCGATCAACAAGGCATTTGCGGATTTTCTCAGGCTGGAATGTCCGCTGCAGGCCATAGGCAACACCGATCTGGATTTGCAGCCGAAGGATCTGGCGGAAAAATACCGTGCCGATGATGCCGAGGTAATGGCGTTACGCCAACAAAAGCATGTCGAAGAGCCGTCGTTTGACGGTACTGCGCTCCACTATGTGGAAACTTTCAAGACCCCCATTATGGATGCGGGCGGTAATGTGCTGGGTACCGCCGGCTTCGCTAAAGATATTACCGAACGCAAGCGGATCGAAGCCGAACTTCGCATTGCCGCTATCGCATTTGAAACGCATGAAGCGATGGTAATCACCGATGCGAACTCTGTGATCCTGCGGGTCAATCAGGCCTTTACCAGGATAACCGGGTACACAGTCGAGGAGCTCGTGGGTCAGAAGCCCAGTATGCTGCAGTCTGGCATGCATGATGCTGATTTCTACCGCGAGATGTGGGACAGCATCAAGCGCACAGACGGATGGAATGGAGAGATCTGGGATAGGCGCAAGAATGGCGAGGCGTATCCGAAATTGCTTACTATCACGGCAGTGAGGGATAGTGCAGGCGCCGTTACTCACTATGTCGGCACGCACCAGGACATAACGGAGCGTAAGGGTGCCGAAGAAAGAATCGCCGAATTGGCCTTTTTCGACCAGCTTACCGGCCTGCCTAACCGGACGCTCCTGCTGGACCGCTTGAAACATGCGATGGTCACCAGTTCGCGTTCCGGCAGTTTCGGCGCATTGCTGTTCATCGATCTGGATAATTTCAAGATGCTGAACGACACCCTTGGGCATGACATGGGAGACTTGCTGCTCAAGCAGGTTGCCAATCGCTTGCAGTTGGGCGTTCGAGAAGGCGACACTGTGGCCCGATTGGGTGGGGATGAATTCGTGATTATCCTGGAAGGATTGAGTATTGATAAAGAAGAGGCGGCCGCGCATGTTGAAATAGTCGGTGAAAAGCTTCTGGCTGCACTGAAACAGCCTTATCTGCTCCGCAATGTCAATCACCATAGCACGGCCAGCATTGGCGTTACCTTGTTCAAGGATGATGTTGCGTCCAGGGACGATTTGATGAAACAGGCCGATCTTGCGATGTATATGTCGAAGGAAGTCGGTCGCAATTTGTTGCGTTTCTTTGAGCCATCCCTGGAAGCCGCTGTGCAGGAACGCGCTGCCCTGGAGGCCGATCTGCGGATAGCTGTCGATGAACAGCAGTTTTTGCTGCACTACCAACCTCAGGTGACAGGCGAAGGCCAACTGACGGGAGCAGAAGCCCTGGTCCGCTGGCAGCATCCCCAACGGGGCCTCGTGCCGCCGAACGAGTTCATTCCCTTGGCCGAGAGATCCGGAATAATCCTGTCTTTAGGAGACTGGGTTCTGAGAACTGCCTGCAATCAACTGGTTGAATGGGCGGACAAGCCGGAGAGGGCGCATCTCACGTTGGCGGTGAATGTCAGCCCCCGCCAGTTCCGCCAGCCCAACTTTGTAGGCCAGGTACTGACGGCGCTCAACGTCACAGGCGCCAATCCGCAACGATTAAAACTGGAGCTGACCGAGAGTTTACTGGTAGAAAACGTCCAGGACGTTATCGAAAAAATGGTCGCGCTGAAGGCACATGGCGTCGGTTTTTCGCTGGATGATTTCGGCACCGGGTATTCTTCTCTTTCCTACTTGAAACGCATGCCGCTGGATCAGTTGAAGATCGACATGTCTTTCGTCCGCGATGTATTGACAGACCAAAATGACGCCGCGATCGTCAAGACCATCATCGCGCTGGCCATGAGCCTGGGGCTGAATGTGATTGCCGAGGGGGTGGAGACGGAGGGGCAACTGGATTTTCTGGCCGCTGCCGGCTGCCATGCCTATCAGGGATACTTCTTCAGCAAACCGCTGCCAATACATGGTTTTGAGCAGCTGTACAGCAAAATCACACTTTTTTAACAAATTCCGATTTCAGACTCATCGCCCCAAATCCATCGATTTTGCAGTCAATGTCATGGTCGGCGTCGACGAGGCGAATGTTCTTGACCTTGGTCCCCATTTTGATTACGCCTGCGGAGCCTTTCAATTTCAGGTCCTTGATGACGGCAACGGTATCGCCGTCTTGCAACACATTGCCGGATGCATCGCGGGTGACCTTGCTACCCTCGTCAACCGGCGCCGCATCGGCGTGAGTGCTCCATTCATGGGCGCACTCAGGGCAAATGAACAGGTTGCCATCCTCGTAGGTAAATTCGGATTGGCATTTTGGACATGGCGGTAAAGCACTCATGGTGTTGTCTCTGCGAGTAAGGTTGTTTTATGGCAAGGACGCAGTATACCGCATAGAGGCGTGGCGTTGCGGTCGCTTATTGAATGGGCTGTTGCTTATAATGGTGGGTAGGCAAGTGAAGCGCATAGTGCGCCCCACCTATATTTTGCGCATCCAATCGGCAGCCTGTTATAGTGAGAGCCAAGTTGATGTTTTACGTTGATCCCCCACTAACACGAGGCATATGATGGGTATGAATGCTCTAAAAGATAAGTTAAAGGAATTACATTCGACATTGGAGGCTGCAGAGACTCCCGATGCCGAACTGACGCAGCTTTTGCAGGCGCTGGATGCCGATATACGCTCTTTGCTTGACAAACCGACTCGCGATATAGCGGAGACTGCCGGGATAGTTACGCGTGCGCAAGCAAGTTTGCTGAGGTTTGCCATACATCACCCGCATCTGGAACCGGTGCTGCGCGAGTTGACCGACATGCTCGCGAACATCGGAATTTAGACAGTCCGACTTAATTCGGTACGCTAATCCCACCGCAAATCCAGTCCGCTACGGCTGCATGGCAGCGAAATCGGTCCGGCAGCGTATTCTGCAGCAGGGTCATCTCACAATATCGAGGGTTTGAATGACAACATTGAAGCGGGCCATCCTTCTCGTTTTTGCCGTCTTTGCCATTGCTGCGATTCTCTTTGCAGCGTATAGCTGGCTCGCGTTGACCTGGTCGTATTCGGAGGGCGAGCGTGCCGGATATATCCAGAAATTTTCAAAAAGAGGCTGGGTTTGCAAAACATGGGAAGGGGAGCTTCTGCTAACGTCCATGCCGGGCGCCATACCGGAGAAATTCGAATTTTCCGTTCGCGACGATGCCATTGCCGCGCAACTTTCCGCCAGTGCAGGAAAACGCGTGGTGTTGAATTATGCGCAGCATAAGGGCGTGCCCAGTTCCTGCTTTGGCGATACAGAGTATTTCATCGAGAAAGTCCGGGTTATACAATAAGGCAAGAACGTGAGTTGTCATTGAAAAAATCGATTCCCCCGTTGACAGCCATACTGATCGCCTTAAGCGTAGCGGTTGCGCTGATATCGCGATTGGGTGCTTCGCAAGAAGTGCTGGATTCGCTATTCATTGCAGATTCCCATGGCGGGCTGGTCGCCATTGCCTCAGGCCAGGTGTGGCGCCTGATTACACCGATTTTCATCCATTTTGGACTCATGCATATTGTTTTCAATATGATGTGGTTGTGGGATCTGGGCAAGTTGGTTGAAGTGCGGCGCGGTACCTTGTTTTTAGCGGCGTTTGTTATGCTCGATGGTTCGGCGTCGAATCTGGCGCAATACCTGCTGACCGGTTCCCCGTATTTCGGCGGCATGTCCGGGGTGGTGTATGGATTGCTTGGGTTTGTCTGGATGCAGGGGCGTTACAACCCGCATTTTGGCTATGCATTGACCAAGCCGACCGTGGTCATGATGCTTGTCTGGTTTGCCCTTTGCTGGACCGGCTTGCTCGGCCCCGTTGCAAACTGGGCGCACACGGTGGGTTTGTCGATTGGCGCGATGTGGGGCTTTATGAGTCGGGGAACGCCTGCATCTGCGGATCTTTTGTAGTTGGGGCTCATTGCATAGTGACGAATGACGGCGTGTTACGTAATCGAAACCGGCAACGCAACGCTCTATCGCGCGCTGGATTTTTATGTGCGCTTAGGCTACATTGGCAGTAACTATTCAGCCGCCGGCGCGAGTGCGGAGCGCATTTTTGGGAAGATCGCGTCTTCAAGTAGACGGGCTTATTACCGCTGGCTACTGGCGTCATGCGCATTTCGCTCGGACTTCATTGAATTGCTCGCGCTGTCTCTTTCCCCAAAACGCGCTCCGCACTCGCGCCGGCGGCTGAATAGTTACCATTGGTAAATCGAACAGTTAACTTCATCAAGGATCACCTCATGAATATTGCCGTTGTCGGTGCCGGTCTTGCCGGTTTGGTCTGCGCTCGCCAACTGCAGGAACAGGGCAATCAGGTGGTTGTATACGAAAAAAGCGACGAAATAGGCGGGCGAATGAGCACGCGCCAAACTGAATTGGGCGGTTTTGATTATGGCGCGCAGTATTTTACGGCAAGCAGTGAAAATTTCAAGAAAGCAATTGTGGAATGGCGTAAGGCCGGCTGGGTGAGCGCGTGGGAGGGGAAGCTGGTATCCCTGGAAAACGGCGTATCCAAACCTGCCGGCCGTAGCGCGGAGCGCTTGAAACAGCGTTATGTGGCAGTGCCGGGTATGAGTGCGCTAGGACAGCAATTGGCACAGGGTCTTGATATGCGCACCGGGCAACTGGTTAAACGCATTGAGGCGCATGGCGACCAATGGTTATTGACGATGGAATCGGATTCCGTTCCGGTTGACGCCGACGCCAGGCTGTTTGACGCCGTTATTTTAGCCGTGCCGGCAGTTCAGTCGATTTCGTTATTGCAGGTTGCGCCAAGGCTGGCAGCACAGGCGGGGCAGGCACGGTTTGCGCCTTGCTGGGCCTTAATGCTGGGTTTTCAGGATTCGCTCGATTTAAATTATGACGGTGCGTGGGTGCAATCCTCCCGCCTGAGCTGGATTGCCCGCGATACCTCCAAGCAGCAGCGCCGCCCCGGGGAACATTGGGTGGCGCATGCCTCTGCCGATTGGAGCCTTGAGCATTTTGACGACGATGCCGAGCGGGCGAAAGAGAAACTGCTGAGAGCATTTCACGATGCAACCGGTTCGCAGGTGCAGCCGATTTATGCCACCGTGCATAAGTGGCCGTTCGCCCACGCAACCCAACCGATTCCCGGCGAATGCCTATGGGACGACAGGCAACGCATCGGTGCTTGCGGCGATTGGTTTGCAGCAGGGTTGGAGGGAAGCGGACGGGTAGAAAATGCCTACCTGAGCGGACTTGCGATGGCGGAGGCGTTGCGGCTGGCCGTGCATTAAACATCGAAAGCTTGATGCAACATTCCTGCTAAAGTCACATTTAGTGCCATCTCCCATCCTGACCAGTCAATCGGCATGAGCCAATCCAGCCAATTCACCTTGCTCAATCAACGCAGGTTCGGACCTTTTTTCTGGACCCAGTTTTTGGGGGCGTTTAATGACAATGTCTTTAAAACCGCGCTGGTGACCATTCTCACTTACGACGCATTCAAATGGACCACCACGAACATCGGATTATTGAATAACCTGATTCCCGGTTTATTCATCTTGCCGTTTGTGTTATTTTCCGCGACTGCCGGGCAATTGGCAGATAAATTCGACAAGGCGCGCGTGGCCCGTGCGGTGAAGCTTCTGGAGATAGCGATCATGCTGATTGCCGCTGCCGGCTGGATCACGCATACATTGTGGCTATTGATAGCGGCTATTGTCGGCATGGGTTTTCATTCGACCCTGTTTGGCCCGGTCAAATATGCATACTTACCTCAGCATTTGAGGCCGGACGAGTTGGTGGGCGGCAATGGCTTGATCGAAATGGGAACCTTTGTCGGCATTTTGCTAGGTGAGGTATTGGGCGCTACCCTGGTGGTGCAGTCGTCCTGGGGTATCGGACTGGTCGCGGGCGGCACGCTTGCCATTGCTGCCATCGGTTGGCTGTCCAGCCTCAGAATTCCGGTGTCTCCGGCTTCGGAACCGGCATTGAGATTTAATTTGAATATATTCTCCGAGACCTTTAGCAATCTCAGCTTTTCCAGTAAGAACCGTACCGTGTTTTTGTCGTTGCTGGGCAATTCATGGTTCTGGTTCTACGGTGCAATTGTTCTATCGCAGTTTCCGCTGTATGCAAAGGTCTACCTGCATGGCGATCACACGGTATTCGTGCTGCTGCTGACGATATTTTCATTGGGGATCGGCGCCGGTTCCTTGCTGTGCGAAACCCTGTCCGGCCACAAGATAGAAATTGGCCTGGTGCCGTTCGGTTCGATCGGACTCTCGGTATTCGGCATTGACTTGTACCTGGCAAGCGTTGGATATGCGAGTACCGGCACGGTCGATGCATGGGCTTTTCTGGCGCAGCATGGCAGCATACGCATCTTGTTCGATTGCGTGATGATAGGCATGTTCGGCGGTTTCTACATAGTGCCGTTGTTTGCGCTGATTCAAACGCGTTGCGATCCCACGCATATTGCCCGCACTATTGCCGGCATGAATATCATGAACAGTTTGTTCATGATCGCCGCCGCCGGGCTGGCGATCGTTTTGTTGGGACGGGGTTGCACTATTCCGCAACTGTTTCTGGTCACCGCCGTGCTGAATGCGCTGGTTGCCGTTTGCCTGTTCTCGCTGGTACCGGAGTTCCTGTCGCGTTTTGCGGCGTGGCTATATTTTCCCAGACGGTAACTATTTAGCCGCTGGCGGCAGGGGCTGAATAGTTACCAGGGCAATCGCTTGAAGCTTACTCCCCTCGCCCGCTTGCGGGAGAGGGGTTGGGGGAGAGGGAGCACATCAGACACGATTCAATTCTTCAAAGGCAAGTACGGATTGTTTGAGCAAACGATTGAAAAACCTTCGCTCTTGCAAGCACCCTCTCCCCCGTCCCCTCTCCCGCGAGCGGGCGAGGGGTGCAAACCGGCGCCACTGACTTGTGACTAATGATCAGCGATAGCGGGCGAGGGGAGTAAGCTTCATGCGATTGTCCTGGAATAGTCACGCAGAATCATAAGCCGAATCGTTACCGCTGGTAGAATGAACGGTTTCCGGCTGCTCAATAATGGGTCATTATGTCAGGCAATACTTTTGGCACGCTTTTTACCGTTACTACTTTTGGCGAATCTCACGGCCCGGCCATTGGATGCGTGGTGGATGGCTGTCCGCCGGGCATGCCATTGTCGGAAGCCGACATCCAGCCTGAGCTGGATCGCCGCAAGCCGGGCACGTCGCGCCACGTCACGCAACGGCAAGAGTCCGATATCGTGGAAATCCTGTCCGGCGTGTTTGAAGGGAAAACCACCGGCGCCCCGATCGCGCTGCTGATCCGCAATGAAGATTATCGCAGCAAGGATTACGGCAATATCGCCGATACCTTTCGGCCCGGGCATGCCGACTACACCTATTGGCACAAGTACGGCATTCGCGATCCGCGCGGCGGCGGGCGTTCGTCGGCGCGTCTGACCGCGCCGGTAGTGGGCGCCGCTGCAATTGCCCGGAAATGGCTACAGCAACAATACGGCACTATTTTCAGAGGATGCCTGAGCCAGCTGGGTGAGATCGCGATTCCGTTCGAGTCGTGGGAGCAGGTCACTGAAAACCCCTTTTTTTCCGCTAATGCCGCTATCGTTCCGCAACTGGAAGCGTATATGGATGCATTGCGCAAGGACGGCGACTCTTGCGGCGCACGCATCGATGTGGTGGCTGAAAATGTGCCGGTAGGCTTGGGTGAACCGATTTACGACAAGCTGGATGCCGAGATTGCTTATGCGATGATGGGGATCAATGCGGTCAAAGGCGTTGAAATCGGCGCAGGCTTCGGAAGCATTGTCCAAAAAGGAACGGTGCATGGCGACGAATTGACGCCCGAGGGTTTCGCCACCAATAACGCCGGCGGCGTATTGGGCGGTATTTCAACCGGTCAGGATATTACCGTCTCGATCGCCATTAAACCGACCTCCAGCATCCGTACGCCGCGCCATTCGATCGATAAGGCCGGTCAGCCGGTCATGGTTGAAACCTTTGGCCGCCACGACCCCTGTGTCGGCATCCGCGCGACCCCTATTGCGGAAGCGATGTTGGCGTTGGTATTGATGGATCATGCTTTGCGGCATCGGGCGCAGTGCGGGGACGTGAGGGTGGAGACGCCCCGGATCGCGGCAAAGCGTCCACAACCGTAATCCCCCGTGCCGCATCGATCCTGGCCTAAGCAGTCTTTCAATTTCGCATTTTTCTTCTTTGCCTATTACGGCTATGTCGGGGTGTTTTTAACCTACGGGAGCCTGTTTTTTGCAGGTAAGGGTATGCGCGCGACGGAAATCGGCGTGTTGATGTCGTTGACGCAGGTAACGCGCATATTCGGACCGAATATGTGGGGGTGGGTGGCGGATCATACGCAACGACGGGTCACTGTTTTGCGTGTTACCGCATTGATGGCGGTTGCCGTATTCAGCGGGATGTTTTTTGGGGCAGGCTTCATCCAGTTCTTCCTGGTGATGTTAGCGCTCAGCACCTGTACCAGCGCGCAGGGTCCGCTGTCGGAGGCATGCATGCTGTCGGAGATGCAGGGCGACCTGACGCATTACGGGCGCCTGCGTTTATGGGGCTCGGTCGGGTTTATCTTATCGGTGACCTGTACCGGACAATTGCTCGACTGGCAAGGAATCGGATTGATGCCGTGGCTATCCTGGAGCTTGCTGGGGCTGGTGCTGCTGGCCAGCTTGCGCATGCAGGAATCGGCGCATCGGCCTGCTCATCGCGAGGCGCCATCGATCCGCTTGCTGTTGCAGCAGCCTGAAGTACCGGCATTTTTTGTGTCGACTTTCATGATGGTCGCCGCCCATTCCGCGCTGTATGTATTCTATTCCCTCTATCTGGCTCAAATTGGTTACAGTAAAACCGTCATCGGATTAATGTGGTCGTTGGGAGTGGTCGCCGAAATCGTTTTTTTCTATTACCAGGCGTCGATTTTCCGGCATCTGGGCGTCAAAGTGCTGATGTTAACCAGTCTGTCCATCGCTATTGGGCGGTTTCTGCTGATTGGCCTCGGCGCCCAATCCTTATTTTTGCTCTTGATTGCGCAGGTATTGCACGCCGCTACTTTCGCCGCCCATCACTCAGCGTCGGTGATGACCATGCAACGCTGGTTTTCTGGATCCTTGCAGTCACGCGGACAAGCTTTGTTCATCAGTATTTCCTATGGCTTGGGTGGTTCGTTTGGTGGATTGGTCCTGAGCGCTTTTTGGAATAACGTCAATGGGCGGGCAGTCTTTTTCGCGGCAGCGGCAATGGCGTCGGCGGGTTTGGCGGCAGCGTTGCTTTCGTATCGCTGGCAGCGGTTGCGGGATTCCGCTTCCTTGCAAGAGTAGGTTGCGCAGAAATATTACGTCGCGCATCTTGCGTATCGTGGCAGCGCATTGCACAAATATGGCATAATTAAAAGCTAACTTCGCCTTTTGGTGCCCTTTGCACGCTGCTGACTCATGACTCAAATTCATGGCTGACATGCTCTGCGATCAACTCCGCGATTCGCCCGTTGTCAATACAGGGGAAGACGGTACCACTATTCTATAATGAAGATTTTATTGAGGTCCAATTCAGGGAGGATGTTTTGAAATTAGTTGGCTTGGTGGGATGGCGTGGCATGGTGGGTTCGGTCCTGATGCAAAGAATGCAGGAAGAAGGCGATTTTGCCTATATCGAACCATTGTTTTTTTCGACCTCCAACGCCGGAGGCAAAGCCCCGTCGCAAGCCAAAAACGAAACCGTATTGAAAGATGCCGAGAATATCGATGCGCTGAAAAAATGCGACGTCATTATTACCTGTCAGGGCGGTGACTATACAACAAGCGTGTTTCCCAAATTGCGTGCGGCCGGGTGGAATGGCTATTGGATCGATGCTGCTTCAACGCTGCGCATGGACGACGATGCGATCATCATTCTCGACCCAGTCAATCTGGACGTGATTAAGTCGGCATTAAACCGCGGCGTCAAAAATTTTATCGGGGGCAATTGCACGGTATCCTGCATGCTGATGGGCTTGGGCGGCCTGTTTCAGCAGGATATGGTGGAGTGGATGACCTCAATGACCTACCAGGCTGCATCGGGCGGCGGTGCGCAGCATATGCGGGAGCTGCTTATCCAGTTCGGGGCGATCAACGCAGTGGTGAAGGCTTTGCTGGATGACCCGGCTTCGGCAATTCTGGAAATTGATCGCATGGTGTTGGCAAAACAACACGCATTCAACGCAGATGAAACCAGGCAGTTCGGCGTGCCTTTGGGCGGCAACCTGATTCCCTGGATCGACAAGGACTTGGGGAACGGCGTCTCGCGGGAAGAATGGAAAGCCGGCGCTGAAACCAACAAGATACTCGGGCGCGGCGCTGCATTCGGCGCGGACGCCAGGGCAGCGATTGCGGTTGACGGTTTATGCGTGCGGGTCGGCGCAATGCGTTGCCATTCACAGGCTTTAACGATCAAGCTCAAGAAAGATGTGCCACTGGACGAAATCAACGATATCATTGCCGGCAGCAATCAATGGGTCAAAATAGTGCCAAATAACCGTGAAGCGTCGATTCGGGACCTGACCCCGGCTGCGGTGACGGGCGGCCTGAACATTCCGGTGGGGCGTTTGCGCAAAATGCAGATGGGGGGAGAGTATTTATCGGCATTTACCGTTGGCGACCAGTTATTGTGGGGGGCTGCGGAACCGTTACGCAGAATGTTGCGGATGATTGTGGCAGAGTAATTGAATTAGCTGAATATGGTGTGATACCATCTGCTTTGTTGCTTAATTGCAACAAAGCAGATTAGAAAATTTCTCGCAAAGTATGGCCGGCGGGTTTAACATATGCTGCCAAAATGGTTGCAGTTGCTTGCCTAAGTGCATGAAGATATGGTAAAAGTTCCCAGAATAATGACAAATGGCGGCACTGTTTGTGCTTATTGCAATTTACGCCGATGGAATGCAAATCTATGCCACGAAAAATGCGTTTAAGCACTCACTCAAAAATTGTCTTGTTTATGCAGGCAATCGGTGCGACGGTTCTATCCACACTATTATTTGCCAATGCATCTGCAGCTGCATTGGGAAAAATGACGGTGAGTTCGGGGCTTGGTCAGCCTTTACAGGCGGAAATCGACCTTACGTCGCTCACTGACGACGAGGCTGCAGCGCTTAAGCCGAAATTAGCGTCAGTCGAGGCATTTCGACAAGCCAATATCGACTTTAACCCAGCGTTGCTTTCGCTTCATTTTGCGGTAGTGCAGCACGATGGGAAGCAATATATCAGAATCACCTCAACCCAGCCGATCAACGATCCATTCGTCGATATGCTGCTTGAATTAAATAGCGATGGCAACAATCGCTTGGTGCGCGAATATACTTTCCTGCTCGACCCGGTTGATATGCGCGCTGCACAGCCTCCTGTAGTGGCTGCGGCGCCGGCGCCTGTGCCAGTTGAGAGTCGGAGTAGCCAGGAGACAATGCCGATGCAGGCCCAGGTGGCGCCGGTGGCTGATCTGCCGACGCACGGCAAGGAGCCGCAGACACCGCTGAAAACCCGAATCAATCCGGTTGCCGGCCAGTTGGCTTTACCTGAAAAGCATGTTCCGCAACAAGGCAGTTATCGCGTTAAAAAAGGCGATTCTTTGTCCAAAATTGCCGGACAGTTTAAGCCGGATGGCATGTCGCTTGACCAGATGCTGGTCGCGATGTTTCGCGTCAATCAGGGAGCATTTGCCGGCAATAACATGAATCGCTTGCGGGCCGGGGAAGTATTGTCGGTGCCGGCTGCCGATAGCACCAGTTCGATAAGTAATGGCGAGGCAAGAAATATCGTCGTTGCGCAAGCAGCTGATTTCAATGATTATCGCAATAAGCTGGCAGGCCGGGTCGCTAATGCGGAACCGCAAAAACCGAGTGAAATCAAGCAGAACGCTTCAGGAAAAATCACGGCGAAAGTTGAGGAAAAATCGGCAGTCGCCGCAGAATCGAAAGATAAGCTGAAGTTGTCGAAGGCCGGTGTGGCTCCAAGTGAAAAAGCCGGCAAGATCATGCCGGGAGAAGAGGACCGGATCGCTAAGGAAAAAGCATTGGCTGAAACCAATGCGCGTGTGAAGGAGCTGGAAAAGAACGTCGGCGATTTGCAAAAAATTCTGGAAATAAAAAACAAAAATATCGCCGCTCAACAAAAGGCCGATGCCATCAAGGCTGCAGCGAAACCTGCTGCGCCGATTGCCGCGCCGGCGGTTGCGGCCCCGACACCAACGCCGGCCCCGGCGCCGACTCCTGTCGCCAAGCCGGTGCCGGAAGTTAAAACTCAGCCGGCTGCAGCGGTTGCCCCGTCTAAACCAATGCCGAAGCCGGTTTCGCCTCCGTCTCATGAACCCAGCTTGTTCGATGATTTACTTGGGAATCCTTTTGCGTTGGGCGGTATCGCGATAATCCTGGGAGGCGGCGCATTTGGTCTTTACAGAAGTCGCGGCAAACGCAAAACAAAACCCGACAGTATATTAAACGCGTCGAACTCGACGGAAGCCTCCTTGTTCGGGGGAACGGGAGGGCAGAGCGTCGATACCGATAATAGTGTCTTCAGCTCGAATTTTGCGCCATCTGCAAGCCAATCCGACAGCAACGAGGTCAATCCGGTGGCTGAAGCGGATGTGTATATCGCCTATGGCCGGGATGCGCAGGCTGAAGATATATTGAAAGAGGCCTTGCGCACCCAGCCGGACCGCCATGCGGTTCGCGTCAAGTTGCTGGAAATTTACGCCAATCGCAAAGACGTGGGCTCGTTCGAAGCCCTTGCTGCTGAACTCTATGGGCTCACCAAGGGCGAGGGCGAATATTGGCACCAAGCGGCAAGCCTGGGGGTGTCAATCGATCCACAAAATCCGTTATACGCCGCCGGTAAAATATTGGCAGGCGATAAGGCGGAAGCTGTGCCTGACACCTCTGCGCAACCGGTGGATGGGCAGGCTGTCGATGTTTCGATTGCCGAGTCGCCTGCCAGCCCTTCTCTGGAACACCCTGATACGGTTGACAAATCCTCTTATTCCGGTAGCGCTACGCCGGCAATGGACGAACAACCCGATTCAATCCACGCTGTCCCGTCGCATAGTGACGAAGCGGCGCTTGGCGCATCCACCAGTCTTGATTTTGATTTGGGAATGGATGTGGAGCATGTCGAGATGCCGGAAGTTATAGAGCCGGCTGTGACCCCGGTGGCTTCGGGGAATAGCGGAAATATGATCGATTTCGGCAATATCGATTTTGATACCATGAAGGAAGCGCCGGCGGAACCGGTTGAACCTGTTCTCTCTGCTGAACACCCGATTGAAGACTCGATTGAACATCCGGTCGATGGTGCGGAGAATCTGCCTATGTCCAACCCGGAAGCCTTGCTGCCGGAATTGGAAGCCCCCCGTTTGCCGGAAGCGCCGGCGATTGTGCCGGATGAAGCGCCTGCTGAAACACCCGTAGCACCCGTTGCGCAACCTGCATTGCTGGATTTCGACCTGACAGGAATCACGCTGGAACTCAATCCGCCGGAGGATCATTCGCCACCGGCCGACCTGACAGCGGCCGAGGTTGAATCGCCCGTAGCAGTTGAATCATTGTCAGGGATGCCCGAACTGATGGCGCATCTGCCTGCGGAAGGTGAAGTTGAGCTTGATACCGGCGTCGACTTCGACTACTCCAACAGCGCAGAAATGGCAACCAAACTGGATTTGGCGATCGCTTACCAGGAAATCGGCGACAAGGAGGGAGCCCGCGAATTGCTTGATGAGGTCATTAATGGCGGCACGCCCGATCAGTCGGAAAAGGCAAAATCCTTGCTGCTCAAGTTGGGGTAATTATTGCTGAATAGTTACGTTCGAATAGTGGGCAGTAAATGAAGCGCATTGTTCTCGGGATTCAATATGACGGATCTTCGTGGCAGGGGTGGCAAACACAACCGAGCCGCAACGCGGTACAGGAC
>JBIODP010000014.1:0-19297 GCA_044445195.1 Burkholderiales bacterium
ACATTAATTGCAATCATGTGCATGAATAATTATATCGATTTTTTCATGAATATAAAATATAAATTTTTCATGGCATTCGAATTTGAAAGGCCATGAAAAGGCCGAATGGCCTGGTTTGACCAAGTTCAAGAAAAAATTGTCGCTAAAATCGCTTATTTTCATAAAGTGGCAACTAAACATTCATAATTAGTCATTTATGAAAGTAATATCGACGCATAAAATCTTGAGCAAGAATAAAATCTGCACAGGAGATTCCCATGAAATTAACCGACGACCCAAGTCACCTGCCCCACGCACCGCGCCTGGATGCCGCCTGGCTGGATGCGCATTGGATGCCATTTACCGGCAACCGCGATTTCAAGGCACATCCGCGCATGATCGTTGGAGCACAGGGATGCTATTACACGGATAGCGATGGGCGGCAGATTTTTGATGGCCTTTCCGGCCTATGGTGCTGCGGTCTGGGGCATGGCCGTTCGGAAATTACCGATGCCGTCACGCGTCAAATGGCAACGCTGGATTATTCGCCCGCATTCCAGTTCGGGCACCCGTTATCGTTTGAACTTGCCAATAGGCTGAAGGAACTGACGCCGGCTGGCCTTGACTATGTGTTTTTTACAGGCTCAGGTTCGGAATCGGTCGAAACCGCATTGAAAATGGCGCGCGCCTATTGGCGAACCAAGGGACAAGCCGGCAAAACCCGCTTGATTGGCCGCGAAAGAGGCTACCATGGCGTCAATTTCGGCGGTATTTCGGTAGGCGGCATTGCAGCCAACCGTAAAACGTTCGGGCAGGGAATCGAAGCCGATCATTTGCCGCATACCGTGCTGAAAAAAAATGAATTCACACGCGGCATGCCGACGCAAGGCGCGGAATTGGCGGATAGTCTGCTGGACTTGATTGCCTTGCACGATGCGTCAAATATTGCAGCGGTGATTGTAGAACCGTTCGCCGGCTCGGGAGGCGTGCTGGTTCCACCGCAAGGATATTTGAAACGCCTGCGTGAAATTTGCGATGCGCACCATATCCTGCTGATTTTCGATGAAGTGATTTCCGGCTTTGGTCGCACCGGCGCGTACACAGGAGCAGAAACCTTCGGCGTTACTCCCGATATCATGACTTTCGCAAAACAAGTAACGAATGGGGCACAACCCTTGGGCGGCGTTATCGCCAAGAAAGAAATTTACGATACCTTCATTGCTGCGGGCGGACCCGACTACATGCTTGAATTTCCGCACGGGTACACCTATTCGGCTCATCCGGTTGCCTGTGCTGCCGGCTTGGCTACGCTGGATATTCTGGTCAAGGAAAATATCCTCGAGCAAGTGCAATCGCTTGCGCCGCATTTTGAAAACGCTGTGCATAGCCTGAAGGGAAGCAAGCACATTGCCGATATTCGCAACTTCGGGATGGCAGCGGGCTTTACCATTGAGGCGCTGCCGGGCGAACCGGCCCGTCGGCCCTATGAAATAGCAATGAAATGCTGGCAAAAAGGGTTCTACGTGCGCTATGGCGGCAACACCATCCAACTGGCGCCGCCATTCGTGGCTACGAAAGATGAGATCGACCGCCTCATTAATGCATTAGGCGACGCCGTTCAGGAGACTGCCTGAGGCAGCCGGAAAGACCGAGAATATTTGTGCCAATCTGGGGAATTATTCAGCCGCTGGGGTGAGTGCGGAGTGCGTTTTGGGGAAAGAGAAAGCGCGAGCGATCCAATGAAGTGTGAGCAGGATTGCGCATGACGCAAGTAGCCAGCGGTAATGAGTTCGTCTACTTGAAGACGCGATCTTTCCCCAAAACGCACTCCGCACTCACCCCAGCGGCTGAATCGTTACAATCAGGAATTCATCAATTTTTCGCATCGACTCATGGGAGTGTAGTTTGAGCAATTCAGAAATTTTTGCAACAGAATACCCCGGTGCGACAGCACTCCAGGCATACTTCGACAAGCACCGAATTCATCAGGTCGAATGCCTGTTTGCCGACGTTTCCGGTTATCCGCGCGGCAAGTTGATGCCGGCAAGCAGTTTTGCGGCGGGCGCCGAGTTGCGCATTGCCCAAGCGATAACCATGCAGGCGATTACCGGAGAATATTCATACGCCCCGGTTTTTTCAGACGCCGACCCCGATGTGCAGCTAGCCCCCGATTATTCGACCCTCAAACTGGTTCCCTGGTCCAGCGTGCCGCGTGCGATGGCGATTCACGACTGCGTAGAACTGAACGGCGACCCATGCGAATTAGCATCGCGCACGGTACTCAGCGCCGTACTTGCGCGCTACAAGGAAAAAGGATTGACGCCGGTAGTCGCGCCCGAAATCGAGTTCTATCTCACCGCGCCCAATGCCGACCCTAATCAGGCACTGCTGCCACCGGTCGCGCGCGGCGGCCGCGCCGAGGCGGGGCAATCGGCCTACAGCCTGAACATGCTTAACGAACTGGCGCCTTTCTGGGACGAATTCCGCTCTGCCCTCGATATGCTCGGCGTACAGTCCGATACGTGGATACACGAATCCGGTCAATCGCAATACGAGATCAATCTGATGCACGGCGATCCGCTCGCCTTGGCCGACCAGGCTTTCCTGTTCAAATATGCAGCGAAAGAGATCGCCATCAAGCACGGACTCAACGCAGTCTTCATGGCTAAACCGATCGCCGGCGCGCCCGGAAATTCAATGCACTTGCACCAAAGCGTCGTGGATGCCGACGGCCAAAATATTTTCAGCGATGCAAATGGCAATGAAAGTATGCGTTTTCGACAATTCATCGCCGGCCTGCAAACCTATATACCCGACTTGATGCTGATCTTCGCGCCCTACGTCAACTCGTATCGCCGATTCGTGAAAGTCAGTCAGGCGCCAATCAATTTAGAGTGGGGTTATGACAATCGCACGGCTGGTTTGCGCATTCCGATCAGCAGCCCCGCTGCAAGGCGCGTGGAAAACCGCATTGCCGGCGCCGATGCCAATCCCTACCTGGTCATCGCCGCTTCACTGGCTGCAGGTCTTGCCGGAATTGAAGAAGGCTTGACGCCGAGTGCGCCGATTGTCGGTAACGGATACGATCATTCGCATGGCCTGGCTCGCAGTTTTCTCGCTGCGCATGAGAAAATGGAGCACAGCAGTTCCAGCCGTCGACTGCTGGGTGCCGATTTTGTGACCGCGTTCACCTCGGTCAAGGAATTGGAGTATCAAAATTATTTACACGAGATCAGTGCGTGGGAACGGCGTTATCTGGTGCCGCAAGCTTGAAGCGCCAGCGGTTGAAGAGTTACGCTAAATCATTTGCATTGTTTTTCCGTGTGCCGACAATAGACATTCCCAAAACGCCATGCTGACTCTGGACGGTTGCGGCGATCGCCTTAGGATACCGACAAAATTGCACTTGTAGTGAAATTGCTTGGGTTTCACCACGCGCATCAGATTGCGAGCGACAAAGTTTTCCGCATAATGATCGGGCAGAAAACCGAGGAACCGGCCCGACAGGATCAATGTGGCGATGGCTTCCTGATCGAAGCCGGTGGCCTTGCGCGATAGACGCATCTGGCGCGTGATATCCATATTGGGCGAGTGGTAGCCAAGCGCCGCAAAATTAAAAGGATACAGGTCGCCCCAGTCCAATTTAGCATGGTGAACATCGAACAGCGGATGCTGCGCGCCGCAATATATTTGCATGGTTTCTTCAAACAAGCTATCGTAGATCAGACTGTCTGAACTGCGATGTTCAGGAATAATGCCCACCTGAAATTGCCCGTCGAGTACACCGCGTTCGATAGGGTTGATCGAACCGACATGCATATTCAATGACACGTCAGGCGCTCTCTTGCAAAACAAGGCGATCGCCTCACCGATTTTTGCGGTGGGATTGGTTGCAGTCTTGTCGTGTATCGCCACGTTCAGTTGCCCGCCCATACGACGGTGAATGTCATCGACACTGCTGCGGAATTGATCGACCGAGGTCAGTAAACGCAGCGTTTCCTGGTAAATCCGCTGGCCCTCCATCGTCAAGCCAAAACCGCCCCGTCCGCGACGGCACAAAATCAGCCCCAGTCGGGTCTCCAAATCCTTGATATGGCGACTGATCGCCGAGGTACCGATATTCAGTTCCAGCTCTGCCGCCGCCATGCCCCCGCAATCGGCCACACTTTTAAATATCCGCAACAAGCGAATATCCATATCGCTCAACTGACCCATTACCGAACGGGTATTTACTTTCATAAATTAGCAATTAAATGTCAAAAATCAATGAATAATGAGAGTAACACCGATGATTGGAATGATCAATAGGAAGACCTTTTTGCATAACCTGAAGTCACTTTACTTATTCTTCCTTGATGAATTTCACAGACGAATCGGCCAGCGAAACGGGCATTTTCCACTTGATGCATTAGAGTCAATTACTTTCATGCCCTGGAAACCAAACATTCGTAATTAGTCATATATGGGAGTAACTGCTACGCATAGAATAATTACCAACAAGAATATATGTTTATGTGAATACGCCAATATTGTCTTTGATCCTGGTCAAGCGCGGAACAAATAAAGGCGACGCTGGCAAGCAAATACGACATGGACGAATATTTGTAGAAACGAGATAGTGTGGAATTGCAGGCATGGAATTGCGGTGCCTTGCTCACTATATGACAATCTTAAACTGATATGAGGGATAGAAAATATGAGACTTCGCACCGGGAATTTCGTCAGCGTGATGGCGGTTGTATCAGCACTTTTTGCCGCTTCAACGAGTGCGCAGGAATCGCCTGTCGCTCCAGCGGCGCCGGCAAATGCAACGCCTGCAGCCACGGCAAACGCTCCGAAATCGTTGTCCAAAAAATCCGATCAGATCGAAACAGTCGTCGTAACGGCGAACAAACGTAAAGAGGACGCCAATAAGGTTGCGACCAGTATTTCGGTCATTCGCGGCGACGATCTGGTCGCTCAGCACATCGTGGACTACGCCGATATTACTCGTTCGATCCCGAATATATCCTTTTCCGGCGGCGGCGGCAGCGGCGACGCAGGCAATGGTCCTGGACTTTCCAACATCGAGATTCGCGGCGTCAGCTCCACCGCAGGTTCAGCAACGGTAGGGATCTATCAGGATGACGTCTCGATGACGGTAGCAAGCCTTTATAGCATGGGCAGCGCCGAGCCGAAGTTCTTCGATCTCGATCGGGTTGAGGTGTTGCGTGGCCCGCAGGGGACCTTATATGGCTCCAGTTCGATGGGCGGCACACTCAAATTCATCACCAATCAGCCTAATCTAAAAACTGAAACAACCGATATCTATTCCGAAGTGTCGTCAACCAGGGGCGGCGGCACCAACTACACGGCAAACGGCGTTTTCAATGCGCCGCTGATCCCCGATGAACTGGCATTTCGCATCGGTGTTGAAACCGGGCATAACAGCGGTTATATCAATCAAGTGTCGCAAACTACCGGTGCCCCGATTTCGACCGGCATAAACGGGGAACAGGATTCCGTGGTGCGCATGTCGATGAAATGGGCGCCAACCAAGAATCTGACCATCACACCTGCCGTGTTCTATCAACAAGTGAATACTGGCGATACCGACGTTTCCTATACGCAAATTCTGTCAGCCGGCCAGCCGACCGGCATCTCGCTGCCAAATTACGAGACGAGCAAACTGACGCGGGAGCCTGGAAGCGACCAATTGCTGGTTCCCAGCCTGACCGTCAATTACGGCATGGACATTGGCGACCTGACGTCGGTTACCAGCTTTTTTCAGCGCAAATTCAACCGGATGCAAGACGGTTCCTTCACCAATAGCATTCAACTCGGCAGCTACATTGTGAATAATCCAGCCCTTGCCTCCGCCATCGAAGCACTGCCGGGCGAAGTTACGCTGCATAACCAGGTGCGCCAATTCTCGGAAGAGCTGCGGCTGGCCTCCAAGCCGTACGACCCCAGCGTATCGCCAATCACCTGGCTGGCCGGCGGTTACGTGTCCGACCAGCATACCAGCATCGTTGAAAGCGATCCGGTAGTCGGGGTCAATGCCACCTTCAATGCATTCGGCGTCAGCCCGACCGATTCTACTGTCTTGCAAAATGCAATACCGCAAGGTTTTCCTAACGACAATACGTTCTTCGGCCTGTATCACTTTCATAATACGCAACAGGCGATTTTCGGCGAAGCCAACTATTATTTTACGCCGACCTTACACGCTACCGCGGGCTTGCGCTATCTGCATGCCGGCGCAGATTTTGAGAGTAGCCAAGGTCTGTTTTACATCGGCCCAACTACCAATAATAACGCCAGCACGCATGAAAGCAAGGCAACGCCAAAATTTGCGCTTACCTGGGAGGTTGATCCAACCGATACCTTATATGCATCGGTCGCTGAAGGATTCCGCGTAGGCGGCGCAAATTGGGCAATTCCACAAGGCCTTTGCCAACTGCCAGCGCCCACTCCGCTCAGCTATCGCTCGGATTCGCTATGGAGCTATGAACTCGGCGACAAGTCGCGTTTCTTCAATAATCGCCTGGCGGTCAATGCCTCGGTCTTTTACGTCAATTGGAAAAATATGCTGCAGGAAATCGAACTTCCTTGCAGCTTTGACTACAATGTCAACGTGGGCGATGCTGCCAGCTATGGCGCTGAGATCGAAATCAAAGCGAAGCCTACGTCACATATCCTCCTTGGCTTGTCAGGAGGCTTGACCCATGCGACATTGTCGAACAATGACGCTGCCAGCACAGTCCCCGGCGCGGTAGAAGGCGCCGCAATTCCAGGCGTGCCGAAATTCAATGCAGCGTTGACCGCACAATATAACTTCAATGTGAACAGCGATGTTTTTGGATTTATGCGCGGAGCCGCACATTGGACTGGCAGCAGTCACGGGGGCTTTGCCGAACTTCCAAATGGACAGGTGAATCCCGATTTTCAGCGCCCTGCTTACGATACCATTGACGCCAGCACCGGTATAAGCTGGGACAAGTGGGAACTGTCGCTGTTCGCGAAAAACCTGTTGAACAATGACATGGTCATTCAGCGCCCCATTGTTCAAGCCCTGCTCGGCCAAGTGTATCGGGTTGAGCCGAGAGTTGTTGGGTTGAGTTTATCAGGGAAATTCTGAACGATTACCGAATGGAATTGTCCTACCACGTTGATAACCGGGAAAAACGGTTATCGACGTTGGCGTTACCCGCCCGGCGATGCCCTATGAAATGAGCGAATAGGCAAATAGGCCACAAAACATCGGATGCAATCGCGGTAATCCGCCTACCAATATTGCATGAAAAGCAAGTGTATCGCACTTGAATACTTATTTAAATATGGAAAATTAATGGAAACAAATCAAGACTGGAAATCCCGTAAGGATGCAGCCACGCCCCGTGGCGTAGGCGTAATGTGCAATTTTTATGCTGCGCGCACCGAAAATTCGGAAATCTGGGATGTGGAGGGCAAGCGTTATATCGATTTCGTCGGCGGCATCGCCGTACTGGCGACAGGTCATCGTCATCCGAAAATCGTTGCTGCGATCAAAGATCAATTGGACCGGTTCACGCATACGGCTTACCAGGTCGTTCCTTATGGCAGCTATGTGGAACTGGCTGAAAAAATCAACAAGCTGACTCCCGGGAATCACGCCAAGAAGACTGCCTTCTTCACCACCGGCGTGGAGGCGGTAGAGAATGCGGTAAAAATCGCGCGTGCCGCTACCGGACGGCCGGGACTCATTGCGTTCTCCGGCGCATTTCATGGCAGAACAATGATGGGCATGGCGCTTACCGGTAAGGTTAATCCCTATAAAATCGGGTTTGGTCCTTTCCCCCCCAATGTCTATCATGCTCCGTTCCCCAATCCGCTGCATGGCGTATCGGTTGAAGACTCGCTGCACGCGTTACAATCGCTGTTCAAGACCGATATCGACCCCAAGCAGGTTGCTGCGATCATCATCGAACCTATCCAGGGCGAAGGCGGTTTTTACGTCACGCCGCTCGCCTTTATGCAGGCATTGCGAGCGCTGTGCGACGAGCACGGCATTCTGCTCATCGCCGACGAAATTCAGACCGGCTTTGCGCGCACCGGAAAATTATTCGCGATGGAACACTTCGACGTGATTCCCGACTTGATGACGATGGCGAAAAGCCTTGCCGGCGGCATGCCGCTGTCCGCAGTGTGCGGTAAAGCTGAAATCATGGATGCGCCGGCGCCCGGCGGTCTCGGCGGCACTTACGCGGGAAATCCGCTGGCGGTTACCTCTGCGTTGGCAGTGCTCGACATCATTGAATCTGAAAACCTGACCGACCGTGCCGAGCAACTGGGGCAAAGACTGAAACAACAATTGGCGGTGACAACAGAAGACCCGCTTGTTGCACGCAGAATTGCCGAAGTGCGCGGTTTGGGCGCCATGCTCGCCGTTGAATTCAAACACCCGGATAGTGGCAAGCCAGACCCCGAATTTACTGCGAAAGTGCAGGCGCGCGCCCTTGAAAAGGGATTGCTGCTTATCAGCTGCGGTGTATACGGCAATGTCATTCGCTTCCTCTTCCCACTAACGATCACCGACTCGCTGATGACTGAAGCGCTTGCTATCCTCGATGCAGCGATCCGTACCGCATAAAGAGGCTATTCCCATGCTAAAACTTAACGATCCGTCTCTCTTTAAACAACAGGCCTATCTGAATGGACAATGGTGCGGCGCAGATAATGGCGAAACGATTGCCGTGACCAATCCTGCAACCGGCGTTCTGATCGGTCATGTGCCTGATATGGGCGTGGCAGAAGCCAGGCGCGCCATAACAGCCGCAAACGCGGCATGGAAAGACTGGCGTACCCACTTGGCCAAGGACCGTGCGGCCATTCTGCGCAAGTGGTATGACCTTATCTTGGCGAATACCGACGATCTGGCTGCCATCATGACCGCCGAACAAGGCAAACCTCTCACCGAGTCAAAAGGTGAAATTAGCTATGCGGCATCCTTCATCGAATGGTTTGCCGAGGAAGGAAAACGCATTTACGGCGACACGATTCCGACGCCGACGCAAGGCAAGCGCATCATGGTCACCAAAGAACCGATAGGCGTTTGTGCCGCAATCACGCCCTGGAACTTTCCATCGGCGATGATTACGCGCAAGGCCGGCCCGGCGCTTGCTGCCGGCTGTACCATGATCGTCAAACCGGCTGAGCAAACGCCATTTTCTGCGCTGGCTCTGGCTGAACTGGCACACCGGGCCGGCGTGCCGAAGGGCGTTTTCAGCGTCATTACCGGTGACGCGCCGGCAATTGGCGGCGAAATGACAAGCAATCCGATCGTGCGCAAGATTACCTTCACGGGCTCTACTCAGGTCGGCCGCATATTGATGCGCCAATCTGCCGACACCATCAAGAAACTCTCGCTGGAACTCGGCGGCAATGCGCCTTTCATCGTTTTCGACGATGCCGATCTGGACGCAGCGGTAGAAGGCGCAATGGCCTCAAAATATCGTAATGCCGGGCAAACCTGCGTTTGCGCCAATCGCCTCTATGTGCAAGATAAGGTATACGACGCGTTTACCGCTAAACTGGCCGCAGCAGTTCAAAAATTGCAGGTCGGCGACGGCACTGTTCCGGGCGTCAATCAAGGGCCGTTGATCGATGAAAGCGCGGTGCAGAAAATCGAAGAGCATATCGCCGATGCAGTCTCCAAAGGCGCGAAGATTCTGCTTGGCGGCAAACGGCATGCTCTGGGCCAAACTTTTTTTGAACCTACCGTTTTGGTCAACGTGACGCAGTCGATGAAGGTTGCGCGCGAAGAGACGTTCGGGCCGCTTGCTCCGATTTTCCGTTTTCATAGCGACGACGAAGTCATTGCGATGGCGAATGATACGGAGTTCGGATTGGCTTCCTATTTTTTCAGCCGGGACATCGGCCGCATCTGGAATGTAGCCGAACAGCTTGAATACGGCATGGTCGGCATCAATACCGGCATTTTTTCCAATGAGGTTGCGCCATTCGGCGGTATCAAGCAATCGGGATTGGGCCGGGAAGGCTCCAAATACGGCATCGACGATTTTCTCACGGTAAAATATTGGTGCATAAGCGGAATGTAGCCCGGCATAAAACAGAACGAAAAACATGAAAATCTTTGAACTCTTTACGCAAAAAGTGCCGTAGCGTCGTTTGACGCTTCATTGTGTAAAGTTGAAATTTAAGCCGGTGCAGGATGCCCCGCCAGCAGGCAGGCTCCGTGCAAAAGCAAACAAAATAAGAGAGAAAATCATGTCTATCAAAAAGAACTTTTCGTACCACGATATGGACCAGTGGCTCAACGAAAAACGGGTTACCGAAATTGAATGCCTGGTGCCGGACTTGACCGGAGTCGCTCGCGGCAAGATCATGCCGCGCACCAAGTTTACCGAAGAAGGGGGAATGCGTTTGCCGGAAGCGGTGCTCGGCATGACCGTGACCGGCAACTGCCCTACCGACGATGCTGCATACGAGCGCGCCATTTCGGCGATTGACCGCGATATGATTTTGCGGGCAGACCCGAATACCATCACGCTGGTTCCGTGGGCAAACGATCCCACCGCGCAAGTGATTCACGACTGCTATTTTGCCGACGGCACGATCGTCGATTTCGCACCGCGTTCGGTATTGCGGCGCGTGCTGGCTTTATATGCCGAAAAAGGCTGGACCCCGATCGTGGCGCCGGAACTGGAGTTTTACCTGACCGCCAAGAACACGGATCCCGATTTGCCGTTGCGCCCGCCGGTGGGCCGCAGCGGGCGCGCCGAAACCAGCCGCCAGGTCTACAGCATAGATGCAGTCAACGAATTCGATCCGCTGTTCGAGGATATTTACGATTACTGCGAATTGATGCAGCTCGACGTCGATACCTTGATCCATGAAATCGGCGCCGGACAAATGGAAATAAATTTCCTGCACGGCGAACCGCTGGGCCTGGCTGACAAGGTTTTCTTCTTCAAGCGCACCTTGCGCGAGGCGGCTCTGAAGCACGATATGTATGCCACCTTCATGGCCAAGCCCATGACAGGAGAGCCGGGATCGGCGATGCACATTCACCAAAGCGTGGTGGACACCAAGACCGGCCAAAATATTTTCAGCAAAAAAGACGGTACCGCTTCCATAACCTTTTCGCATTATATCGGCGGCCTGCAGCGCTATATGCCGGCGGCAATGGCCATTGTCGCCCCCTATGTGAATTCGTATCGCAGGATAGTGCGGCACACTGCAGCGCCGATCAATATTCAATGGGGCAAGGATAACAGGACCGTCGGATTCCGCGTGCCGGAAGCCCGGCCTGAAGATCGCCGGGTCGAGAATCGCGTGATCGGCGCCGACGCCAATCCCTATCTGGCGGTGGCGGTGACGCTGGCATGCGGTTACCTGGGCATGACAGAACATCTTGAGCCGACGCCGATCACGGTCGACAGCGCCTATGACCTCGATTATCAATTGCCGCAAAGCTTGTCGGAGGCGCTGGAAGGTTTGCGCAAGGAGACCCGCTTGCGTCAGGTGCTGGGCGATCGTTTTATCGATGTCTATGCGGCGATCAAGGATTTGGAACACCGTGAGTTCATGCAGGTCATCAGCCCTTGGGAACGAGAACATCTGCTGCTGCATGTTTGATTTTTATTGAAAGGCGGTGCGCGGGGCAATGCAAAGGGCATTTCCGGCGCCGCATGCTTCGCGACTAGAACTGAAGGTTGATTATGCATCCGAATAAACTTGCCCCAGCGGCAATCGTTGCTCCCGCCGCCCCACAGCCGGCAGCACAAGCTCCGCTCAGTACCCGTGCAATCCAGGAATTGGATGCCGCCCATTATCTGCACCCGTTCACCGATTCCAAGGAATTGGCCAGCGAAGGCGCGCGCGTCATCGTAAAAGGCAAAGGCATCTACGTTTGGGATTCTGAAGGAAAGCGTTTGCTGGACGGCATGTCCGGTTTGTGGTGCATGAATGTCGGTTACGGCAGGAAGAGCATTGCCGATGCCGTCTATGCACAGATGCAGCAATTGCCCTTTTATAACAGTTTTTTCCAGACCACCAATGTTCCGGCGACACAACTGGCGGCCAAGCTGGTTGAAATCTCGCCGCCGCAATTCAATCATGTCTTTTTTACCAGTTCCGGTTCCGAGGGCAACGATACCATCGTTCGCATGGTGAGACGGTACTGGGATTTGAAAGGCTGCCCTGACCGCCAAGTGATCATCAGCCGCCACAACGCCTATCACGGCAGCACGATGGCAGGCGCCTCGCTGGGCGGCATGTCCGGCATGCACGCGCAAGGCGGTCTGCCGATACCCGGCATCGTTCATATCGATCAGCCGTATTACCTGGAAGGCGGCAAAGGCAGGACGCCGGAGGAATTCGGCATTGAAGCAGCCTCATGGCTGGAAAAGAAAATTCTGGAAGTCGGCGACAAGGTTGCCGCCTTCATTGGCGAGCCTGTTCAGGGCGCTGGCGGCGTCATCATCCCCCCTTCCACATACTGGCCGGAAATCCAGCGCATCTGCGACAAATACGGTATTTTGCTGATCGCCGATGAAGTGATTTGCGGTTTTGGGCGTCTCGGCCATTGGTTCGGCTCCGAATATTTCGGCATCAAGCCCGATCTGATGACCTTTGCCAAGGGTGTGACATCAGGTTACATTCCGCTGGGCGGCGTGCTGGTCGGTGACCGGGTCGCTGACGTGCTGATCGAAAAGGGCGGCGAATTCAACCATGGGTTCACCTATTCCGGCCATCCTGTCGCCTGTGCCGCCGCTCTGGAAAACCTTCGCATCATCGAGGAAGAGAAACTGGTCGACAGGGTCCGCGAAGATACGGGCCCGTATCTGAAACAAAAATTCGAAGCACTGGGCGACCATCCGCTGGTCGGCGTTGCGGAAAGCTGCGGATTTGTCGCCGGACTCACGCTGGTTCGAAAAAAGGCAGCCAATGTGCACGATTGCGTGCCATTCGATTCGTCACTAAATGTCGGCATGATCTGCCGCGGACACATGTTCAACAACGGCATGATCATGCGCGCAGTCGGCGACCGCATGATTATCGCGCCGCCGCTGGTCATGACGCATGCCGAGATCGACGAAATGACAGCCTTGATTCGTTCTTGCCTCGACGCAACTTTGGCTGACGTAATTCAACGTGGCATAGCGTAAGCGCACACCAGAGCGGGAGCGATGCCGGACTAGCTAACTTCCGCAATTTGGGAGTAACATCGCCGCATGAAATCATCAACGACATTGACGTTTGTGGGTAGAAGAACGTCACGGATAGCTTGAAAAGGAGAGTGGTTTGAAGACTAAAAATGTGGCGCTACGCATGGCAAAACGCATGGCGTGCAATCTTTTTCGCTTGATTGGAGCCTCTGCACTGGGATTGGCGTCGCTTGCGGCGACCCCTGCCGTCGCGCAGGAAGAGAAGGTGCTCAATATCTATAACTGGTCGAATTATATTGCCGACGACACCGTCAAGAATTTTGAGAAGGAAACCGGCATCAAAGTACGCTATGACGTATTCGATACGAACGAAGTTCTGCACGCCAAGCTGGTCGCCGGTCGTACCGGATACGATATTGTCGTGCCTACCGAAACCTGGGCGCATTTGCAGATAGAGGGCGGCTTACTGAAAAAGCTCGACAAGAGCAAGTTGCCGAATCTGGTCAACATGGACCCCGTGATTCAGACGGCAATCTCCAAACTCGATCCCAATAACGATCATCTTGTTACTTGGCTATGGGGCTTCACTACAGTCGGCATCAATGTCAAAAAGGTCAAGGCGGCATTGGGCAACCTGCCGATGCCGGCCGATGCATGGGATCTCGTATTCGATCCGAAATACATGTCCCGGCTGAAGTCATGCGGCGTATCGTTCCTCGATTCGCCTTCGGAAATTCTTCCGCAAGCAATGAAATATGTCGGCAAGAAACCCTATTCCAATACCGCTGCCGACTATCAGGACGCCGGTCGCATGCTGCGTAGCGTCCGTCCCTATATCACCATGTTCAGCGCATCCGGTTACATCAACGATCTGGCAAACGGCTCGCTGTGCGCCGTGATCGGCTGGTCCGGCGACATCAACATTGCGCGACAACGCGCAATCGATGCGAAAAACGGCAATGAAATCCAGGCGCTGATCCCGACCTCCACTGCCATGCTGTTCTTCGACACGATGGCAATTCCGGTTGACGCTCCCCATCCGAACAATGCGCTGCTCTGGATGAATTACATCATGCGGCCAGAAGTGCATGCCAGCCTTACCAACAAGGTATTCTATGCCAATCCGAATTCGGCCAGCATCAAATTCGTGAAAAAGGAAATCGTCCAAAACAAGAGCGTTTTTCTGACCGACGCCGACAAGAAAAAAATGACGGCGCCGGAATCGGTGAATGCCGACACGCGCCGCGTGATTTCACGAATTTTCACGCAATTTAAAACAGGACTGTGATGGGTAAGCGCCGCCCTGCCCCTCTGGCGGCGCGTGCTCCAACCAGTCAGTCTGCATAGAGTTCATTTTCTCCAGGGTTTTTATGGCATCAGCGTTTTCCGATAACACGTCCAATGCTTCCGGCGCAGCGACGACCGGCAAGCCATTTTTGTCGATTAACAATCTCGTCAAGGAATTCGGGGATGTCCGTGCCGTAGATAATGTATCCCTGTCGATTAATATGGGAGAAATATTCGCCTTGCTCGGCAGTTCCGGTTGCGGAAAGTCGACCTTGCTGCGGATGCTGGCCGGATTCGAATCACCGACCTCAGGCCAGATCATGCTCAACGGCAAGGATATTGCCGGCGTGCCGCCTTATCACCGCCCGATCAACATGATGTTCCAATCCTACGCGTTATTTCCGCATCTGTCGGTATGGGACAACATTGCATTCGGTTTGCGCCGCGACGGCATGCCCAAGGACGAAATTGGCGCACAAGTGGAAAAAATGCTGGAACTGGTGCAACTCAAGGCGTACGGCAAACGGAAACCACACCAACTGTCAGGCGGGCAACAGCAACGCGTGGCGCTGGCGCGCAGCCTTGCCAAGCGGCCGCAGTTGCTGCTGCTCGACGAACCGCTGGCTGCTCTCGACAAGAAGCTGCGAGAACAGACCCAGCTCGAATTGGTCAACATTATCGAGCAGGTTGGCGTGACCTGCGTGATGGTAACGCATGATCAGGAAGAGGCAATGACCATGGCTTCGCGCATCGCGGTGATGAGTGAAGGCGTCATTTTGCAAATTGGCAAGCCGCACGAAATCTATGAAACGCCCAATTGCCGCTTCGTTGCCGATTTTATTGGCAGCGTCAACATGTTTGCCGGCAAGGTGGAAGTCGATGAACCGGATCATGTGATTGTCGATTCGCCCGAGTGCAAGCATTTTGTCGGGCATGGCATCACCGGAACGCTGGGCATGCCGGTATCGATTGCCATCCGGCCGGAAAAATTGGCGATCAGCACTGAAGCGCCGCAGCAATCGTATAATTTCGTGATGGGTGAAATTATCGAATTGGCCTATCTGGGCAGCTATACGGTATACCATCTGAGACTGAAGAGTGGAATGCTGGTCAAGGCATCGGTCGCCAATACCGTGCGCCATGGCGCATTTCATCCGAAGTGGGGTGACCGGGTATACGCCAGTTGGGCGGACGATGCGATGGTAGTATTGACTAACTAGCCGGAGCCGCAGTGAAAAAACTCCTGGAAAACCTCATCACCTTCAAATGGCTGACCGGAAGGCGTGTCGTGATCGGCATACCGTATTTATGGTTGCTGCTCTGCTCGCTACTGCCGTTCTTCATCATATTGAAAATCAGTTTTGCCGAAATGGAGATCAGCAATCCATTCGGCACCTTGCTTACCTACGCCGACGGCATTATTTCGCTGAAAATCAAGATCAGCAATTACCTGTTCATCGCGCAGGATGATTTGTATCTGCTGACCTATCTCAATTCGATTAAATTCGCCGCCATCACCACGGCATTTTGCCTGGCGATCGGCTATCCTTTTGCCTATTTCATGGCGCGCGCAAAGCCGTCGATCAGGCCGACACTGATGATGATGGTCATGCTGCCGTTCTGGACCTCGTTCCTGCTCCGCATTTACGCATGGAAGGGGATACTGGCCGACAGCGGCGTGGTCAATCATTTGCTGATCTCGATCGGTTTGCTGGATGCCCCGCTACACATGATGCACACCCCGTTTTCGCTGCTGATCGGCATGGTGTATTCATATCTGCCATTCATGATTCTGCCTCTTTTCAGCAATTTGTCCAAAATGGATATCCGTTTCATTGAAGCTGCAGCCGATCTGGGATCGACGCCGTGGAGCACTTTCTGGCGTATCACCGTGCCTTTATCCAAATCGGGCATTATTGCCGGTTCATTGCTGGTCTTCATTCCGTGCGTCGGTGAATTCGTGATACCTGAACTGCTGGGCGGGCCCGAAACTTCAATGATAGGCCATGTGCTGTGGGATGAGTTTTTCAGCAATAACGACTGGCCGATGGCCTCGGCGGTGACGGTTGTGGCGATCCTGTTGATCCTGGTGCCGATGGGTATCTTCAACAAATATCAATCCGCCCAGGCGCAGGAGCAAGCATGAACGCCTATCGCTGGTTTGGACGCGGCTGGCTGTCATTGGGATACCTGTTCTTGTATATCCCGATCCTGGTGTTGATCGTATTTTCATTCAACAACTCCAGCCAGGACATGATCTGGAGTGGCTTCACGTTGCATTGGTACGATGCGTTGACGGAAGACCAGGAGATTATCTCGGGATTCATTCTGTCGATGAAAATTGCGGCCTTGTCGGCCTGCGCATCCATTTTGCTGGGAACCTTCGCTGCTTTTGTATTGAACAACTACCGCCGGTTCCCGGGACGGGCATTATTCAAAGGAATGGTCAGTTCGCCGCTGGTCATGCCCGAGGTGATCATCGGATTGTCCCTGCTGTTAATGCTGGTGGCCTTTGAAAAAATGTTCGGATACCCGTCGCGCGGATTATTCACGATCCTGTTCGGCCATACCGTTCTCGGCATGGCGTACGCCACTGTCGTGATTGAATCGCGCCTGCGGGAAATGAGCAAATCCCTGTCGGAAGCGGCGATGGATCTGGGTTGCAAGCCGCATCAGGTGTTTGCGCTGGTTACGTTGCCGAACATCACGCAAGCATTGGCATCCGCATGGCTATTGACCTTTACGCTATCGCTCGACGATGTGGTCGTATCCGCGTTTCTGACCGGCCCAGGTTATTCGACGATGCCGATCGTCATTTTCTCGCGGGCTCGCCTCGGGTTGGATCCGCGCGTCAACGCGGTGGCTGCATTAACGATTTTGGTGGTCAGTATCGGGGTTCTGCTTTCCAGTTTTCATATCGCGAGGATGGAAAGGCTGCGCCAAAAACAGATTTCAGCGGCATTTCAAGCTGAAACCCAGACATAAATTTGAAAAAAGCAACCGTTGAAGGCATCGAGCAGACGACCATGCAATTGCAATACGCTGCATAACAAAGGAGAACGAAATGACGGACAGACTATGGCATGACCGTGCCGCAGCCATCAAATTCGATGGCCGCGCCTTCATCGGCGGTGAACGAACCGGGGCGCTTTCCGGCGCCACATTCGACTGCATCTCTCCTATCGACGGACGCAAACTGGCCGACATTGCGCGCTGCGACGTGCATGACGCAGCGCGCGCCGTCAGCGCCGCACGCGCGGCATTCGAGGACCGGCGCTGGGCCGGCAAGTCTCCTGCCGCGCGCAAGCGCGTCATGCTGAAATTCGCCGACCTGTTGATGCAACACAGCGACGAACTGGCGCTGCTGGAAACTCTCGACATGGGAAAGCCCATCAAATACAGCCTTGCAGTGGATGTTCCGGGCGCTGCCCGCTGCATCCGCTGGTACGGCGAGGCGATCGACAAGGTGTACGACCAGATCGCGCCAACCGACGATTCCACGCTGGCGATGATTACACGCGAACCGGTCGGCGTAGTCGCCGCCGTCGTGCCGTGGAACTATCCGATGCTGATGGCTTCCTGGAAGATTGCGCCGGCGCTGGCAACGGGCAACAGCGTGATCCTCAAGCCGTCGGAAAAATCGCCTCTGACCGCATTGCGGATGGCGGAATTGGCGCTTCTTGCAGGCATTCCTCCGGGCGTGTTTAATGTGCTGCCGGGCTTTGGCAACGAGGCTGGAAGCGCGCTGGCATTGCATAACGATGTCGACTGCATCGGTTTTACCGGCTCCACTAAAATCGGCAAGCAAATCATGCAATATGCGGGACAATCCAATCTGAAGCGCGTCTGGACCGAACTTGGCGGAAAATCGCCGAATATCGTTTGCGCCGATTGCCCGGATCTGGATGCGGCAGTGAAAACGGCAATCGGTTCGATCTATTTCAATCAGGGCGAAAGCTGCAATGCGCCTTCTCGCCTGTTCGTCGAAGAGTCGATCAAGGACGCCTTTATCGAAAAGGCGTTGGGCCTGATACCGGCCTACCAACCTGGCGATCCGCTGGACCCGGCGACGGTGATGGGCGCTATCGTCGACAGCATTCAACTCAAAACCGTGATGGGATTTATCGAGTCGGGCAAATCCGAAGGCGCGGAACTGTTGGCCGGCGGACGCCAGGCGCGCATGGAGACCGGCGGCTATTACGTTGAGCCGACCCTGTTCGCCAAGGTCGGCAATGCGATGACGATTGCACGCGAAGAAATATTCGGACCGGTGTTGTCCCTGTTTACTTTCACCGACCTCGACCAGGCCATACGCGAGGCTAACGCTACCGCATACGGATTGCAGGCCGGGGTATGGACATCGGATCTGCGCAAAGCGCACCATGCCGCCAGGGCGCTACGGGTCGGCACCGTACATGTCAATCAATACGACGAAGACGACATGACGGTACCGTTCGGAGGCTACAAGCAGTCCGGCAACGGCCGTGATAAGTCGTTGCACGCGATGGATAAATATACCGAGTTGAAAACCACATGGATTAATATCGGCTGAGCGCACTACTGAACGGATACAGACTAATCACCTTAAAAATTTGGAGAAGCCATGTCATTAACTACTCGTTTGTCAGCCTTGTTTGCGGCAGTCATGGTGTCCGCGGCGCTGTTTGCAGCGCCCGCCCCCTCGTATGCTGCCGACGCCCCTGCCCCAGCCGCCGATACAGCCACTATACCCATGGGTGTGCCAACAATTAACCCGCAGGTCGTTAGCAAAGAGGAAGTCGCCAACCCCTACGGCCCCGACGCGCTATGGAAAAACGGCGATTTCGTCGCCCGCAGCACGCTGATCATCCTGGCCATCATGTCGATGGGCAGTTGGTACA
>JBIODP010000015.1:0-18087 GCA_044445195.1 Burkholderiales bacterium
GCCTTGCGCTGCGTGAATTGCCGATCTTCGCCGGGTAAACTTTCATAAGCGGGAGCGGTGAAATAGGCGGCGACGCGTTGCAGTTCTTCAACGGACAGCGTGCTGGGGCCATCTTTGATATCCGCCCATTCCTGTTCGACCTGGCGCGTGAATTGTTCGATGCCGAGAGCCTTCACCAAAATCTTGATACGCGCTTTGTAAATATTGTCGCGCCGGCCGTATTGGTTATAAACGCGCATGATCGCTTCGATGTAAGACATCATGTGTTGCCACGGCAGGAATGATCTGATTTCGCTGCCCAGGATAGGGGTTCGACCCATGCCGCCGCCCACCAGCACGCGAAAACCGATTTCTCCCTGTTCATTGCGGATTGCCGACATGCCGATGTCATGCACGGCGATTGCCGCGCGGTCTGTCAGTGCGCCATTAATGGCGATTTTGAATTTACGCGGCAGATAGGCGAACTCCGGGTGGAACGTGCTCCATTGACGCAGGATTTCCGCATACGGACGCGGGTCGACGATCTCATCGGCGGCCACGCCGCTGAACTCATCGGCGGTAATGTTGCGTATGCAATTGCCTGAAGTCTGGATTGCATGCATCTCGACTGCGGCCAGGTCGGCCAGAATCTGCGGCGTATCTTCCAGGTTGATCCAGTTGTACTGAATGTTCTGACGGGTTGTAAAATGCCCATAGCCGCGATCGTAGCGGCGGGCAATATTGGCAAACGTGCGCATTTGGATGGACGACAGCAGGCCGTAGGGCACCGCGATGCGCAACATGTAAGCGTGGCGTTGCATGTACAGTCCGTTTTGCAGCCGCAGCGGACGGAATTCGTCTTCAGTCAATTCGTCCGACAAGCGGCGACGCACCTGGTCGCCATATTGCGCGACGCGTTCCCTTACAATTTGGTGGTCGTAGTGATCGTAGCGATACATCGTTGGTCCTTTGGGTTTCCGGTATTAAAAAATCAGCTTGTATGCAACGCCGGCAAGAGTCGTGGCGAGCAGGCCGCGCAGTACCATTTCCGGAACGGCGCGGGCTGCCAGCGAGCCTAAGGTGATGCCGGGAACCGAACCCAGCAGCAACATCGCCAGCAACGGCCAGTTAATCGATCCCAGCCACCAGTGGCCCAGCGCAGCGATGGCCGTCAATGGCACTGCATAGGCAATATCGGTGCCGGCAATTTCTGCCGGCGACAATTGCGGATAGAGCAATACCAGCAAGGTAGCGCCGATGGCGCCGGCCCCGATCGACGACACGGTAACCAAGGTGCCCAGCAGCACCCCGGCTGCGACAGTTGCCAGCACCAGTGGCATGCCTTGCAACTGTTTTTCCGGATGGGCTCGCACCCAGGCCTGCATTTTGCCCCTGAATAACAACGCGACGACGGTAAGCATCACCGAGCAGGCGATAGAATAGCGGATAATCTGTGCAATATCCTTGTCCAGCGCGCCGAAATGCTTCAGCGCCAAGGTCGCCAGACCCGCGGCAGGCAGCGCTCCCAGGCATAGGCGGCGCACAACCTCCCAATGGACGGTACCGTTAAGGCGGTGGGCAAAGGTTCCCGCCAACTTGGTGACCGACGCGAACGCGAGGTCGGTGCCGACCGCCACCGTAGGTGGGATACCGAATAGCAGCGTGAGCAGGGGCGTCATCAGCGATCCGCCGCCGACGCCCGTCAGGCCAACTAATATTCCGACTGCAAAACCGGAAACTGCATAGGAAAGAAGCATAATTCTCCGCGCAAAATAGAATGAATGATAATGAACTTGCGCTATATTCCAAACTACATAGAATGCATTTGCTTATATGCTTTTTGAGTATAATCAAAAATAAAAAACGCATAATATGCTAACGTCAATGCGTTAGCAAGAAGATAAGGTAAGAAAGCCCATGAATTTGCATCAACTTCGTTTTGTCCGCGAGGCTGTCCGCCAAAATTATAACTTGACCGAGGTGGCCAAGGCATTATTTACCTCTCAGCCCGGCGTCTCCAAGGCTATTATTGAATTGGAGGAGGAGTTGGGTGTGGATATTTTTACCCGGCACGGCAAGCGCGTTCGCGGTTTGACCGAGCCGGGACGGGCAATATTGAAGTCGGTCGAGCTCATCATGCAGGAAGTGGAGGGTTTGAAACGCATCGGCAAGGAGTTCGCTGCCCAGGATAGCGGCAGTTTCACGATTGCCACCACGCATACGCAAGCCCGCTATTCGTTGCCGAAGGTGGTACAGGCTTTTACGCTGAAATTCCCCAAAGTGAGGCTTTCTTTGCTGCAGGGCAATCCTAAACAAGTGGCGGAGATGGTATTGAAGGATCAGGCCGATCTGGCGATTGCGACGGAAGCGATTGCCGGTGCGGAAGGGCTGGTTAGCTTGCCTTGCTATCAATGGGAACATGTAGTGGTGGTGCCGCCGGAGCACCCGTTATTAAAATCGAAATCGTTGACGCTGGAAGAAATTGCGATGTATCCATTGATTACCTATGACAGCGAATTTTCCGGGCGGAGCAAGATCGACCATGCATTTTCGGTGAGGAATTTAAAGCCGAACATCCTGCTGGAAGCGATTGATGCCGATGTGATCAAGACTTATGTTGAACTGGGCTTGGGGGTAGGTATTATCGCCGGCATGGCATTTGATGCCGAACGCGATCGCAACTTGCGTTCGATTCCGGCCGGCCATTTGTTCGGCACTAATGTTTCGCGTATTGCGATCAAGCGGGGGGCGTATTTACGCAGCTATGTCTATACATTCATTGAATTATTAACGCCTGCGCTGAATCGAAAATCGATCGAGCAGATGATGAGCGGCGAAAAGGATACGTACGAGTTATGACAACAGGCAGCAACGATCTCGCCGCTTATTACGCGAAACGCGCAGGTATCTTCGATCAGATATATGAGAAGCCCGAATGCCAGGCCGATCTTGCGGTATTGCAGCAACGGCTATGTGAAGTTCTCGCAGGCCATCGCGTGCTTGAGCTGGCCTGCGGCACCGGCTACTGGACGCAACGCTACGCCCATTCGGCAGAATCCGTATTGGCAACCGACATCAACCCCGAGATGCTTGCGCTCGCCCAGGCGAAAGACACCCCCGCAGGTAAAGTCAGATGGGAACGGGCAAATGCATTTGAGTTCCAAACGAAGGAATCTTTTTCCGCCTGTTTTGCAGGGTTCTGGTGGTCGCATGTGATGCGGCAGGATCAGGAGGGTTTCCTGCAGCATTTGCGTCGGCAATGTGGCAAGGACACCTTGCTGGTGCTGATGGATAACGTCTATGTCGAAGGCAGCAGCACGACGATTGCGCGCACCGACCTTGAAGGCAATACTTTTCAGATTCGAACTTTGCCGGATGGCGAACGCCATGAGATATTGAAAAACTTTCCGACCGATAGCGCATTGCGCAAGAAACTGGCGGCAGCGGTGAGGGATATCCGTATATTGCGGCTGGAACACTATTGGATGCTGACCTGCCGGTTGAAATAACGTTATCCTGTAGCGTTATCCTAAAGCGTTATCTCGATTCAGTCCAGCAGTAAGCAGTTCAGGCCGCCAGCCGCGTTGTCGTGCCGGCGCCGCATCCCTCCAGCAGGAAGCTCAAGCCGATCACCAGCACCAGTTCGCCTTCCGCTGAACGCGCAGTACCGGCTATGCCGGGAACGGTGAGGGCCGTCATTGGCTTGATGACCAGATCTGCCGTGCCGTCGATTCCCGATACGGCCAGAATGTAAGGGTTAGGCACTGCCATGACGATACCGACGCGCTCTACCGATGCCTCATAGCCCAATACGGCGGCCAGCGAGAGCACCGGCAATGGCTGGCCCTGATCGCGCAAGACCGGGGCACCGCCAACTTGCTGAAAAGTTTCCGGTAATTCCACGACACGTTGCACCACTGCCATCGGCATCGCGAGGGCTGCGCCGGCAGTTCTTACCAGCATGGTCGGTACGATAGACAGTTCAATCGGCAGGCGGATCGAGAAACGGGTGCCGGCCCCCAGCGTTGAATCGATGCGTATCGTCCCGCGATGTTTTTCGACCGCTGTTTTGACGACATCCATGCCGACGCCACGCCCGGACACGCTCGAGGCTACTTCCTTGGTTGAAAACCCGGGTAGAAATACCAGTTGAAAAGCTTCTTCTGCGGTTTGCGCCGCCGACTCGCCGATCAAGCCTTTGGCGATGGCTAAATTGCGCAACCGTTGCGGGTCCATGCCTTTACCGTCATCGGACAGTTCAATGATGACACTATTGGCTTCTTGCCATGCCTTCAGGGAAATGACCGCTTTGGCCGATTTTCCCGCCGTTACGCGGTCCTGTGCCTCTTCTATGCCGTGGTCGAGCGCATTGCGCAACATATGCACCAGCGGATCATAAAGGCTGTCGACCACGACCCTGTCAACTTCCGTTTCAGCGCCTTCGATAACCAGTTCGACATCCTTGCCAAGGTCTTTTGCCAACTCGCGTACCAAGCGCGGAAATTTCTGGAACAGGCGTCCAACAGGCTGCATGCGTGTCGATAAGGTCGCTCTTTGCAATTCAGTCGAGTAACGCGCTGCGCGATTCAAGGTTTCGGCCAATGCCGTCATGAGCGTTGAAGCGGCCCCTTCGAATTGGAATTGCGCCAGTTTTTCAAGCAGCACGCTTGCCTGGTTGGCGGCTTGCACCGATTCTCCGGCCACTTCCAGCAGTGCGTCCAGTTTCACCGCGTCCACCCGGATGCTATCTTCTTTGGGAGGTGCGGCGATTATTTTGGCGTTCTCGGCGGTTTTGCCTGCCGCTTGAGCGCTGGGTGAAATATGCTTATTGGTTCCGTCGGTTCCTTCAACTGCTGCAGTTACGGCGTTTTCTTTCAGTTCTTCTGTATCCGGTGCATGCCGGGTGGTTAGCTGCGCATGAGCAGGAACCACGGCGTTATACAACGCTTCCCAATTCAGGTCGGTATTGTCGGTAACGTTTTTTTGAATCGGATTTTCGGCGGTTTTCTGGGGCGGTTCCGCTTTCGGTGTTGGTTCCGCTGGCACCGGCGCCTTGCCTTCAATGGCATGCTTCAACACTTTTTCCAGCGAGTCCGGCATGGCAGACAGGTTTTCGGGCGCGGTGCCGTTAGCCAGTGCAGTCAGTTGGTCGGCGACAAAGCCGCTGGCTTGCAGCGCCGCTTCAATGGCCAGCGGCGTGACGGGCGTCTTGCCCGTGCGCAGTGCATCGAACAGGTTTTCGGTCAGATGGCAGGCGGACACCATGGCCGGCAGACTCATGAAGCCGGCGCCGCCTTTAATCGTGTGGAACGAACGGAATACCGCATTCAAGGTATTCAAATCATCAGGATGCCGCTCAAGCGTGAGCAGGTGCTCTTCCACATTCGTTGCCAAGTCGAGTGCCTCGACAACGAAATCTTTGAGCATATCTTCCATCAGAACCCCAGATCGGCAAGTAAGTTATCCACATCGTCCTGTTCCATCGCGACAGTCGGCGTCGACGGTCCATGCAACAGTTCAACCGGTTTGGTTTCCACTGCAGCGATGGTTGTTTTCATCTCGGGAGGGGCGTAATCGCGCAGTAATTGCGCCAATTCTTTTTCAGCAAGCTGTGTGATTGACAGGATCTTCTTGATCAACTGACCGGTAAGGTCCTGAAAGTCCTGCGCCATCATGATTTCCAGCAAACGGGCTTTTTCGGCTTCCGTGGCATCGCCAACCGCAGCCGCAAATTGTTTTGAATCGCCGGCCAAGGCCTTGAATTCATCGACTCCAATCTTGCCCTCAAATAACGCTGTCCAGCGCACGTTCATATCCTTGGCTTTTTTTTGCAGCGAATCCTGTTCCGGTATGCCAACATCAATCGCGTTGAGCACCTTAGTGGCCGCTTGTTCGGTCAGGGTTGCAATATATTCCAACCGCCCATGGGCATCGTTAATTTGTGTTGCCACGGTGGAAAGCGAACGATCATAACCCAGTGCGCGCAATGAGTCGTGCAGAATGCGCACGATCCCGCCGAGCCGGTCGAATAGCGATTGATCTTCCGCTTCTTCAGTTTCTTTGTTACGGGCCGGCTCCTCGGTTTTTTCCGCTATCGGCGCGGAGGCTGCAGCGGGCACAGCGGCGGCAAGCGCTTCGTTTCGCTGGGCCGATACTTCATCAAACAATGCATCAAAATCATCTGCAGCATCGGTCATGGGCTCTATCTTTCCTTAGATTGTCAGTTTTCGGGCTGAGGGAGTAGATTAAACCATCAAGCGAATCAACGCTTGCTCCCATAATTTTAACGTAAAGCAATAATACCCAGATTTACCGAATACGCATAGAGGAATTCAATGCTGGTTGTCACTGCAACCCTTTGATTTTCCTTGTTTCCCTGGCTGAACTTAAGCCGGCAGCCTGTGGCTTAACAGTCTTAAGGCTTGCGGATATTCCGAGATTATTGAGAATTTTACCATATACAAATCAATGACTTACCTCCGTAGCTGACTCGGTTGTGGTATCCTGAAATGATTGAAAACTGACGAATATCGTTAGCGGGGACTCACCTGCCAACGGACATAAGCAGCAATAACGCCATTATTTTTAAATCGCTCAACAAGGAAAGCCAGTATGTCGAATCTCGCATCCGCAAAGGCTGCAATCGAAGCAGAAATCGCCCACGCAAAACAGGGGCTTAACCATTTTATGTCACGCATAGAAGCATTGGAAAAGACCATTGCGCATCTTGTCAGCGTTGACGAAGGCGTACTTGGCGCACGGTCAATTGCAGCCAAGCCGGTAGCCAAAGTTAATGCCAAAGCTGTTGCCGCCAAGCCGGCGGAAGCGGAAAAGTCAGTCAAACTTGCAAAGGCATCGAAATCAGCCTCAGGCGGCCATGAGCTTCCATTCACCGGCGGGAGCTACTGGACAGATCTGCTGACAGACGAACCGAAGTCCGCTCCGGAGATTCTGGCCGCAGCTATCGAAAATCTTGGTTTTACGCCAACGAAAGAGCAAAGCCAAAAACTGGCAGGCCGCATGACATTTTCTTTAAACGCCCTCGTTAAGGCGAATAAAATTCAGGATTCCGGTTCGGGACGCGAACGGCGATTTTTCAAAGGCTGATGCGTTTGCCACTCTCCCGGCATGCCGTCGATAAAACTATAATAAGCTCCAGCAGACACTTGAAAAGGAAGCATTAATGCCTACCAGCGCCATAGCGAATATTACGCAAACAGCGACCGATGCATCTAGCGAAAAGTTCTGTTCCCATCATCAGGGCAGGGTGTCAATCGACGCTGGGAGCGTGGTTATCAAAGGAAAGAGTCGTCGATGGATTTGCTTCCGGTGCCAGGAAAAGAGCAGGGAAGCGGAAGCTGGTAAGCGGCGGCAGGAATAGCGCATTCAATTGTTCATTCTTAACTATTCAGCCGCTGGCGCGAGTGCGGCGTGCGTTTTGGGGAAAGAGAGCGTCTGCAAGTAGATGGACTCATTACCGCTGACTACTGTTGTCCTGCGCAGCCCGCTCGCACTTCATTGAATCGCTCGCGCTTTCTCTTTCCCCAAAACGCACGCCGCACTCGCGCCAGCGGCTGAATCAAGTCATCGTTTGCGCAACACGCTTGCTCAATGCGACAGAACCTGCTAATTTCTCATCAGGCGGTTGGGTGACAGATGGAAGCGGTTTTTCAGCGTAGAGTGAGATGATGCGTTTGCAGCGTAAGTCAATTCGGCACTTGCTAATTGTCTTGTGGGCGGCCATTGCCTGTTCGTTATTAACGTTTCTTGCCAGTCTGTTCGCTGATTTCGTTATTGGTCCCGTAATATGCGCGGCCATTGCCTCTGCATGTGGCGCAGCGATTGCCATTTATGCCATACAAAAGACGAGCGACACCGGCATCCTTCAGTACGCCAATCGTGTCGGGGGAGAGATCGACCACATCATGATTGGCGCAGCGGAAACGTCCTTCTTCGTAGATACCGTAAAAAAGAAAATAGGAAAGGATGTGCAAACCGCCAACGAGATTGTCGATAAAGCGGAAAGAAATGCGATAACGACAAGTAAAATGGCAGCCAATGCGGAACGCGCATTCAAGGGCGCGGTGGAAGTCCGCGATGAAAGCGTCGCGGTGCGGACGGAAGTCGATCATGGACTGCAACGCATCGACAGCGCGCGGCAAGACGCCCGAAATGCATCCGACATGATGGCGGCGCTTAAAGAAAAATCAAACCGCATTCGCGGTTTTACCGAAGTCATCGATCAAATCGCCGCCCGCACCAACTTGCTGGCGCTCAATGCCGCGATTGAAGCGGCTCGCGCCGGTGAGCACGGACGAGGCTTCGCAGTCGTAGCGGGCGAGGTCCGGCAACTGGCCCAGCGCACCAAGTCGGCCACAGACGAAATTGGCGTGATGGTCAGAGAGATCAACGAGCAATCCGAAAAAGTCGCGAATGGGATGATGGAGCTGGCCGAGAAGGTAAACCAGGCCGCCAAAAATGTCGAGCGCGTGCATGCCTCGCTCGCAGATATTGAACGTTCTTCAGTGACTTCGGAGCAAGAGATCAGGCAAATTGCAAGTGCTTCCAGCGAGCATGTCAATACCGCGCAAGCCATCACCGATAACATTTCACAAATTCGCGACAGCATGTTGTCGACCGAAGCCGACCTGCCCCGTGCGACGGATTCCGCGATGGCGGTCGCGGAACGCGCAGAGGGAATTGTCGGCGCGCTGGTGGCATTCAATGTCGCAACACGTCACGATCCGGTAAGGCAGGCCGCCGGGCGGGCAGCGGAAAAAGTCGGGCGCATCTTTGAAGAAGCGATAACCCATGGTCAAATCAGCCTGGAGGCGTTGTTCGACCGGCGTTACAAACCGATCCCGAATACCGATCCGCAGAAATACACGACCAGGTTTGATGTGTTTACCGACCGCGTGCTACCCAAGCTTCAAGAAGGTTTGCTGGCGGCAATGCCTGAGCTCGTCTATGCGGGTGCGGTAGACAACAATGGATATTTCCCTACCCACAACAAGAAATTTTCGCAACCCTTGACCGGCGATTACGAAACTGATTTTGTCAATAACCGAACCAAGCGGATATTCAATGACCGGACCGGTGCACGCTGCGGCTCAAACATTGAACCATTCTTGCTGCAGACGTATAAACGCGATACCGGCGAGGTGATGCACGATCTTTCAGTGCCTATTTATGTGGGAGGCAAGCATTGGGGCGGCTTCAGGATAGGATACCGATCAAGCCTGCCGCCGGTGCGACCGTAGCGTCTTTGGCGATTTGCACATCAATAAATTTCTTAATGTGTCGAGGAGTGCAAGATGGACTTAACTATTTTTCCTTGCCTCGGCAGGTGCAGGATTAAGGGTCAGCGCTTGGCTGTATGCTTGTCTGGCACCTTCAATATCTCCCATCGCTTGCAGCGAATCGCCCAGATTTTTCCAGCATAAACCGTGCTTCGGATTAAGTTGTAAGGCACAGCGATAACTGGCGGCGGCATCATTCAATTGGCCGACATTTTCAAAGGCCACCGCCAGATTATAATAGGCATCAACATCCGCCGGACTCAGTCGACAGGCGATACGCCCCCTATCTATCGCCTCTTGCGCTCTGCCGATGCGACGATACATTTCACCCAGATTGCGCTGATAATGTCCCAACTCACTATCCAGGAGGACAGCCTGCTCCACGCGCGCGACCCCAAGTTCCTGCTTGCCTGCATGGAATGCGAGCAAGCCAAGCGCATGCCATGCAGGGGAAAAGTCCGGGAACGATTTCAACAGCGCGCAATAGAGTGATTCAGCATCACCCAGCCGGCCGCTGGATTCAAATTGTGCGGCGGTCATCATCCATTCCAAAGGGTCATCGCCAGACTGAATTTTAAAATCAACCGGCTTGCAGTCTGCAATGATTTGAACCCGCAATAGATCTTCGGGATCGATCGTGATGCTGGCAGATGCATAACGAGAGCCCACATGCTGTAACCGGGTACGATGATTGCTATCTGCAATATTCATTGCGTAATAGACAGTGGCCAGATTGGTTTCTCCCGGCGCGCTTTTTTTTTGTAGCCAGTCGTAAACATGCCGATCCCCAGTCATGGCAATTGAGTCGCCGGGCAGCGGGATGCTCCACCAGCGTAACGCCGGTTCACAGGCCAGCTTATCGATCATCAGGCAGTTTGGATCCACCCATCCACCGAATTTTTCCCGGAAATCCCCGCGCCCAGGCCCTACCGATTCCCAATCGTCGATACACACCGGCTTCCTTGATAACGGATGCGCAAACCAGCGTAGCGCAAATGCCCATTCCCGGCCACGAATGGCATTTAACAAGCTGCCCAAGTGATTGGGTTCCCACCAATTGTCATCATCCAGATAGGCGATATAACGCGCGTTGACCAAATAGCTAAGCAAAGTTCGTAACGCCCCGCCGCATCGTTCCGGGTGTAGCCCCCCGTGCCTGACCGAGGTGGAGTAGCCGGGATAGAACAGGCAAGGCGTAATGTGGTCGGGAGCGGTCTCGAGAAATTCACTCAATCGGGTGAAATTGCCTAGAGGCGAATCAACGCCGATCAGGAGCTGGATGCTTATTGCGTTGTCTTGGGCATAGACCGAGCTAACCGCCTCCAGAATACTGTCGCGCCCCAGCGTCTGCATGACCACCGCTACATCGAACGGTTTCTGTAAATTTGAATTTCTGCCGAAAATGTGCCATCCAGGAGCTAACATGGGAAAATGACTATTCAAAATTGAGTTGTGCCAACCATCGATCTGCGCACGCTATGGGGCCAGCGGCTAGTTTTGCAGAAAAATTTCAACAGCATAGCGAGCAGGACTATGCAGGCAGTCAGCCGGCAAGCCTCCCCTTAGCTTATTAGCCAACCATCAATATACTGTGTATCTGTACAGCATGCCAACATTGCAATCAATGCAAAGTCTGGAGCTACTTTTCTTCATTGGGGGAAAACACGTCTAAGATAGCATCTTAAATAGTTTCAATGTAAAACTTGATACACATCAAGTTTGAAAATTAACCTGCTGATAAAGTCGGCCTGTAAAAAATGATCCTGCTTATAATTGCCGCGTTGTTCCTGACCTGTTGAAACGAGGAGGAGTAAAAAACGATGCGCATTCTGTTTTATGGACCATCTTCAGGCATGCCGAGCGGCGATGCCGGAGCATGGCTGGCTGGGTTGCGCCACGCGATTCCGCGCGCCGAGATTCGGATGTGGGAAGAGGGCGACCATCAACCCGCCGACTATGTCGTGGCATGGAAACCGCCATTGTCGATGCTGATGCAGCGCGGCGATTTGAAAGCGATATTCAATCTCGGCGCCGGCGTCGACGGCATAATGCAACTGGGCGAAGGCTTGCCGCCCGGCGTGCCGATAGTGCGTCTTGACGATGCCGGCATGGGCAGACAGATGGCAGAATATGTCACGCATGCAGTATTGCGTTATTTTCGTCGCTTCGATCATTTCGACGCCCAGCAGCACAGTGGTCAATGGCGTCAATTGAAACCATTTGAGAGAGCTGAATTTACGGTCGGCATTCTTGGCATGGGCGTGCTCGGCAAACGGGTTGCCGATGCGCTGATGCACTTCGATTTTCCAGTGCGCGGCTGGAGCCGCAATCCCAAAGAGTTGCCTGGCATTGCCTGCTTTTCGGGCGCGGATGGCCTGGATGCATTCTTGCGCGGTTCGCGCGTGGTGGTGTGCGCGCTGCCGTTGACGTCGGAAACCCGCAATATACTGGGGCGCGCCAATCTTGCCAAATTACCGCAAGGCGCTTATGTTATTAATGTTGGGCGAGGCGAACATGTGGTAGCAGCGGATTTGCTGGATTTGCTGCGAGATGGGCAGATTGCCGCTGCGACCTTGGATGTCTTCGATCAAGAGCCGCTACCGGAAGACCACCCGTACTGGCAAGAATCACGCATCAGCTTGACGCCGCATATCGCCGCGATGACCTTGCGCGACGACAGCGTCAGGCAGATCGCCGGAAAAATTAGCGCGCTGGAATGCGGCGAACCGATTACCGGGATCGTCGACCGCATGACAGGATATTGAAATAGCGTTTCAAAATAGGGTTGCAACCGCTAGCTTGAACATCAGCAAACTATAATAGTCGAATCTTCTTTCCATAATGCTGCGGTAGGTGATGGTAAATAAACTTAAAAGGATGAAATATGTTGGCACCTTATTTCAAAGGCCGCGCCTGTTGTGCCGCTGAGAGCTGGAGATTGGACTGTGGCGATTAAGAGAATGCGGATCGAAGGAAGCGCCCGGGTTACCGTTTTTATCCATTGTGCGATACTCGTTGTCGCGCTGGCCACGCTGGGCAGCGTGATCGGTTATTTTCAGTTCGAGGAATATCGCCGCATCGACACGCAGGAGCGAGAACGACTGGCGACCCAAGCCGAGACAGTTGAAAAAAACCTGGTCCCGCAACTGCTTCTGGCCAATCGCGTCATTGACGGCATCATCAATGATTTGCCGTCCTGGCGGGCCGAACGCGACGGATTCAAACGCGGCAATCGCGAGTTGCAAGTGATCAACGACACATTGGCCGGCATCCGGCCCATCCTGGTCATTCAGGCGGATGGAACCGTGATTGCCTCAAGCAACGGCAAGCTGATCGGCATGAATTTCAGCTACCGCGACTATTTCAAGACAGCGCTCAAAAATCCCGATCCCCGGATTCTTCATGTCAGCGCGCCGTTCAAGACCGTTCTCGATACGTTTGTCATCAGCCTGTTTCGTGCCTTTCCGGGACCCCACGGCGAATTTGGCGGAATTGTCATCGTCAGCGTGATCCCCGAATATTTTTCGGCCCTCCTCGAATCCGTTCTCTACGCTCCCGACATGCGGGTGTCGATCGTTCATGGTGACGGCAGGGTGTTCTTGATGTCTCCGCGCACCGCGCAGTTCTACGGCGCTGACGTCAATAAGCCCGGCACTTTTTTCACACGTCATCTGCAAAGCGGCCAACGGGCAAGCGTGTTTACCGGCACCTCGTCGGTCACAGGTGAATCGCGCATGATCGCCTTGCGTACCATCCAGCTCGCCGATCCGCCGATGGACAAGGCGCTGATCGTGCTGGTCAGCCGCGACCTTGCTGCCTTGCTTGCGCCTTGGCGAAAGGGACTGTATTCACAAATGACGTTGTTTGGCGTCTTGTCGGTTTGCTGTGTGCTCGGCCTATTTTTATTCGAACGGCGACAGCGGGACCAACGGCTGGAACGCAAGAAGGCGAATGAAAAAATTGAGGAACTGGCTTATTTCGATCAATTGACCGGCCTGCCCAATCGCATCTTGCTGGTGCAGCGCTTGAACGACGCCATGGCAGCGAGCGCCATGAGCACCAGGTACGGCGCGATATTATTCATTGATCTCGATCATTTCAAAAATCTCAATGACACGCTTGGTCACAACATGGGTGACCGGTTGCTCAAGCAAGTCGCCCAACGGTTGTGCAAGTGTGTGCGCACAAGCGATACCGTTGCGCGGCTGGGAGGCGACGAGTTTGTGGTGCAATTGTCCGACCTGTCCAGCGATCAGCAAGATGCCGCGGCTATTGTTGAAACCGTCGGCAAGAAAATTCTGCTCGACCTCAACGAGGCTTATCGCCTTAACGATGTCAGTTACCGCAGCACGCCAAGTATTGGCGCGACGCTGTTTTGCGGCCAGCTCGCCTCGGTGGACGATGTGTTGAAACAAGCCGATCTCGCGATGTACAAGTCCAAGTCGGTGGGCAGAAATACGATGAGCTTCTTCGACCCGGCCATGGAGTCGGCCATGTTGCGGCATGCTGCTCTTGAAACAGATTTGCGTCGTGCAATCGCCGAGAATCAGTTGTTGCTGCATTATCAGGGACAGGTGGTCGACGAAGGGCGGCTGACAGGGTGCGAAGCGCTGGTACGCTGGAACCACCCCATACGCGGCATGATTTCCCCGGTGGAGTTCATTCCGCTTGCCGAGGAAACGGGATTAATCTTGCCGTTGGGCGAGTGGGTGTTGGAGACCGCCTGCAAGCAGCTCGCTGCCTGGGCGGTTCGATCCGAGATGGCAAATCTCGCGATTGCCGTGAACGTCAGTACCCTTCAGTTCAGCCAGGTCGACTTTGTCGATCGGGTACTCGCGGTCATTCACAGCACCGGTGCCAATCCGCGCCGACTGAAACTGGAAATGACGGAGAGTCTGTTGATATCCAACGTGGAGTCGGTCATTGAAAAAATGTTTGCATTGAGGGCCAAAGGCGTGGGTTTTGCACTGGATGACTTTGGCACCGGTTATTCGTCATTGGCCTATCTGAAGCTACTGCCGCTGGACCAGTTGAAGATCGATCAATCTTTCGTTCGCGATGTGCTCAATGATCCCAACGATGCATCGATTGCGAAAACGATCATTGCATTGGCGCGGGGATTAGGTATTGGCGTGATTGCCGAAGGGGTGGAAACGGCGGCGCAGCGAGACTTCCTGGCAGATTCTGGTTGCCATGCCTATCAAGGTTATTTTTTTACGCGTCCTCTTCCCATTGATGATTTTGAGGAATATGCGCAACTGCAAAATTCACCATTATCATCGCTGTATGCAGGCGTGTCCGGGACACCACTAAAGCTCCTCGAGCGCAAACTCGAAGGCGCAAGCTAGCGCAACTTGCTGGCTTCGGTGGCCAGCCCTGCCACATCCACCAATTGTTCTGTCGATACCACAAGGTCAAGCGGAGCGCGTAGTTTATGGAGACTCAATCGATCGCATTAACTGCGGTTGATGCGTGCGCCTTTGGCGAACAGTTTCTTTCCGTTCGCGGCGTAGATATCCTTGTGCGCGACAACATCGCGTTTCTCACCCATTTCCGCTACTGAGCGCACATAATGCGGACTTTGATCCGGCAGTGCGTCCAAATCTGCGGATGCGACCGGCTGTTGGGGCATAACGGGTAAGAGATTATTTCTGAAGTATTAATACTAAGCCATAATCGTCTGCAACTCAACGCATGAAGCCCATTCTTTTGGCAGAGTTGCCACATGATACCAAGCAAGCCGAGGCTAGACGGAAACCAGACGGAAAAAAAGCCTAAGCGATAACTCGCAAAGGCTTGATTTCATACAACAAAATTCATTGGCTCCCCAATCCTGGCAAATCTTGAAACTGGGGAATCTTGCTTACATTCAATATATCTGAAAACCCTCGTTTGCTGAACGCTGTTTAACTGGGGCTAGCCTTTTAAAAAAATTTTCGCGACATTCTGAATCAGAATTTCATTCCCGCATAAACCGTCAACACAGCAGGCTTTAAGTCGAGATTACCCGAAGTTGTCGTCGCACCTGAGCCGCTGACAAAACTGGCAGTAGTTTTTAATGGGAGGTACGACAACGACGCGCCAATTGACCATTTCTTGTCTACGTTATAAACAGCCCCTGCAATGGCGACTGGATTCCAGCTTGACGAGAGTTTAGCGCCGTCACCTGCAAAACCTTGCAACAAGGCGGCATTTTCGACTTCAACACGGGTAAACCAGGTGTAATTAATCCCTACACCTAAATACGGACGAATACTGTCGTTTGCCGAATTGAAAAAATATTTAGCCAACAACGATGGCGTCCAAGCCACTGCGCTCGCGCCTTGCGGATAACTAGTTGGCACGGCATTGTGGTAAGCGGGACCAGCGCCAGGAATATTCAGACCTAAATTTACTTTAGGTGGAATACCCACTACCGCCTCAATCCCCAGATTGTCATTAATCATTTTTAACACGGTCAATTTTAAAGGGCTTACGTTTTGGACATCAGCCGTTGTTGTGCCAAGTGTGTTGTTGATAGCGTTAATGCCTGCTGCTTCTGCCGCGTTGCTACCGGTTGAAGTTAATGGACCTAATGATGCATGCATATATTCATGAGATACGCCGGCGGATACAATCAAGTCGCCCGCTTGTTGCGCATAAGCGGCGTTAGAAAAAAATGTGAAAGCTGCGCTTAATGCCAGGGTTAAAACAACAGCTTTAGCGGATACGCGAGTTGATGCAAGTTGCATGATGAAATCTCCTAAAAAGTGCTTAAATTTTTAAATGCAGTTAAATTATTGTCTTCCTTGTCACTACCATCGTTAATTTCTGTTATCTCCTTTATTCGATAAGTTGCTCTTGTTATTCAATTAAAACCTGACGCTCGGATTTATTTAATTGGTATTTTAATCCGCGCGCGGTATACATGGAATTGACATTTCAGCGGACGCAACTTTACGGGCAAAGCGGTGCCGTGCTTGCTCAAGCAGGTCCAACATCGTCATATTGGGGTCTTGCGTTATTCCAGGCGGAATAGTTCGATAAGATTTAAGCCACTGCTTAACTGTCATGCTTGCCTCCTATAAAATTATTTTTTTTAATTGGCACGTGCTGAGCTATGTTTGCAGCGCAACATTGTCAATATTTTTTGATGCTCCAATGTAAGTTAGCCACGAGCGCGCTACAATGTTGCTGACGGACATATTCTGGATAAATTCGGACAAAATACGCTATTGTTATTAAATTTGATGCTGGAAATTTAGTGTCATTTTGATCAATAAAATGATGATCGGTAATTGGTAAAAAAACACTTAATGAAGTTCACCGGACAAGTGAATTGTTTTTTGGGTCGAATTATTGTCTTTGTGATCCACATCAACTTGTTTGCTTAATTTTTTGCTACGATGTCCATCGCAATAAATCCAGCCATTTCAACAGATGACAAGCCATCGAACCAAGATATGCGTGAAGTTGCATCGGAGACCAATTTTAGTCAAGTATCGACTTCTAAATTAAGCTGTCTTTTAAATGAAAATCTGTATTCGCCGCTTAAAATCTCGGCGCTGGCAAGCGTCTTGTTGGAGGCTGGATACAGTGCTGAAGAAATTTTTCTTAAGACCAACTTGACCTTGCCATTAATTAATAATCCAGGCACGTTGAGTTCGATACAACAATTAATTCAAATTGGTAAAAATGCGGTTCGTTTAACGCAAAATATGAGTTGCCCAACAACGCGAGCTGGCAATTCTAAAACAATGAATGTTGGATTATTGGCCGGGTTGCGTATGCACGTTAGCGCTTATGGCATGTACGGTTATGCCTTGCAGTGCAAAGCTACGATGCGCGACGCATTTAACATGGCAGTCAATTGTCAATCCTTAGCAACACCAGTCATGCCAATCCGCTGGGTAGAACAAGAAAACAGAGCTATGTGGATATTGCCGCGCCATGAAGAACTGCATTTTTTAAATTTAAGCGCGGCTGAATATCGCTTATTTTTAGATATGCAATTCATGATACATGTGACTTTAATTAAAGACGCCATGGGCGCTGACTGCAAGCCGGTAAGCGTTAAGGTTAGTTACCCCGAACCGCCGGATCGTGCAGATTACGAACAAATTTTTGAATGTCCATTTTATTATCTGCAAGAACGGAACGAGTTACATTATTCGCGCCATTATTTGGATATGGCGCCCGCCATGGCGAATCCCATTGCGGCGACCCAAATGTCATTAACCTGTGCAGAGCTGCTTAATCAAATGCAATTTAAAGCAGGCATGGCACGCCGTGTGTATGAAGAACTAATCCGTCATCCAGGTAAGTTTGCCGATATTGAAAGTCTTGCTCAAAGCATCAATATGGGCGAGCGTACCTTACGTCGCAAGCTCAAGAGCGAAGGCACTTCTTATACCCAATTATTAACTAATGTGCGTCATGCACTGGCGCTCGATTATCTTAAAATGACCCGCCTCAGCCTGGAAGATATTGCCGCCGCGTTAGGTTTTAGCGATGCGAGCAGCTTTGGACATGCGTTCAAAAAATGGACCGGGGATTCGCCGAATACCTATCGCGATAAATTGCAACGGCAAAAAGAGTAAGCAACAAAATAGTGGCTCGCAATCAAAACTACACATGCTGGAATCGTAGCTCAAATTAAATGCAAAAAAATCTCAGTCGCTGCCGCTTTCGAGCCTGTAAATAAATTTGTGTAAATGTCCACGGCCTATTAACCTCTCAATGAGGAATTTGACCGATGGATATTTCAATGGACCGAGAAAAACTGAAAGCGTTGGCAAACGAACTTGCCAAAGATATTAAAACCGAAGCA
>JBIODP010000016.1:0-17169 GCA_044445195.1 Burkholderiales bacterium
GCCGATAAATATATTGTAGTCGCTACCTTGATTGACAACTGTCACGTTGGTATTCTTGCTCAGATTCGCAACCGCCTCATCGCGTTGATCGAGCAGGTCGTTGGGCACTTGACCCGCACTGGTAGATTCGGCCTGCTGTATGGCGCTATTCAGGCTGGCGATTTGCGACGCATAGTTGTTGACGCCCTGGACAGTCGAGACAATCTGCGCATTGACGCCATCGTTTATCTGGCTCAATTGCGCGCTGGTGCTTTGAAATTGCGTTGCCAGGGCTTGCGCCGAGCTCAGCACGCCTTCGAGCGACGATGTGGCGCTGGGGTCCGACGTGGCAGTTTGCACACTGTTGAAAAAGTTTTGTATCGTAGGCGCAAGCCCAGTCGTCGAACTCGCAAACATGTTGTTAAGTTGCGAAATCTGCGTGTAATTGGTATTCAGACTAGAATACGAAGACTGCGTGATATTTTGCTGGGTAGCCAGAAAATTATTATATAAACGTTGCACAGTCGACACTTGAGCGCCTGTGCCCATGAAACCCGAACCGGAGGCCTGCCCAGAACCTTCAGTCTGGATAATCTGCTCACGGGAATAACCGGGCGTACTGGCATTCGCAATATTATTTGCGGTCGTCGCCAAGCCAGCCTGCGCTACGACTAATGCACTTTGACCAATGCTGAGAATGCTCATAATATTTTCTACTTTGTCCCGTATCAGAGTTATTGACGGCAGTTCTATTCAAAACTTGAGTCAATTATAGGCACGGCATGCCATGCTTACCCTACACCAGCGATTTATTAATGATACTGGCAAGTTTTGCGGCATAATGCGGATCGGTTGCATACCCTGCCCGCTGCAAGCCTTGCGCAAAACTGGTCGCATCATGCGAATTTGCCAAGACTGCTCCATAACGCGGATTTTTGCTCAGCATTCTGGCATAGTCGTGAAATGCATCTGCGTAGGAATCATACACGCGAAATTTTTCCAGCTTTGTCTGTGGCACGCCGTTTAGATACTCTGTTGTGTGTGCCTCGACAACCTTTCCGGTCCAACCTGAGGTGGCCTTGATACCGAACAGGTTGTGGCTGGCGCTGCCGTCAGCCGCTTTAATCTCCCTTTTCCCCCAACCACTTTCCAGCGCCGCCTGCCCAAGCATGAACTTGGCTGGAATGCCGGTGACTTGACTGGCCTGCTCGGCTTGCTGCCCAAGGCGGTCCTGAAATGCCTTGACATGCGCCGACTGTAGTGGTTTTGGCTTGCTCACGTGGGTAGCTGGAGGCGCCGCATGGCCCACATCGGCTTTGGGCACAAGAGGCGTCAATGCGGGCGCCAGTGCTTTTACACTCGCTTTCTGGGAAACTTGGCTCCCAGCTGTGCCGGATAGTTGGCGCACCAGCGCATCCGCCAGGCCAATGCCGCGATTTGCCATGCTTTGTGCCCGCTGCTGGTCCAGCATGGTCGTAAACATACGGCTCTGATCGCTATCCATCGGACCGTCCTGAGGCGTCGCATCGCGCATGCTTTTCAACATCATATTCAAAAACAATGCCTCGAACTGTTTGGAGGCTGCCTTCAGCGCTTCCGGCGAATTTTGCTTGGCCGCCAGCCGAAGCCCGTTCAGCCGGTTGGCATCAATCGCGAGACTGTCCGTATTGGTAAGATTGGTCGGCGGCGTATTCATAAGACGGTCAGATAATTTCCAGTTCGGCGCGCAGTGCGCCTGCGGACTTCATCGCTTGCAGGATAGCCAATAAATCCTGCGGCGTGGCGCCGATTGCATTCAATGCCTTGACCACTTCGGACAAGGATGCCCCCCCCTTCAACATCAATACATGGCCTGGATCCTTGGCAATCTCAATCTGCGGCGGCGGCTGTTGGGCAACGACGGCCTTTCCCTTGCCTCTCGGCGCCGGTTGGCTGACTGCGGGCTCCGGACTGACGACTACCGACAAGTTGCCATGCGAGACCGCACAGGGGTCCAGCGTCACCGACCGGTTCATGACTACAGACCCGGTACGGGCGTTTACAATAACTTTTGCGCTCATTTCCGCTGGAGTAACATTAATGCTTTCCAACGCCCCCAAGAATGTCACTCTGTCATCGCTTCCCAACGGCGCGCGAACGCGAATTACCCGGCCATCCTGCGCTGCTGCCGTTTCTGGGCCAAAACGCTGATTGACAGCGTCAACCACGCGGCTGGCCGTCGCAAAATCCGTATCGTTCAACTCCAGATATACCAAGTCGCCCCGCCCCAAAGCCGCCGGCACCGCACGCTCGACAGTTGCCCCACCAGCAATGAGCCCGACACTTCGGTGGGTAGGTTGCGGTCTCGCGCCATTGGCCGGCGCACCCATTCCGGCGACCACGATGTTGCCTTGCGACATAGCGTATACCTGACTGTCCGCACCCTTCAATGGCGTCATCAGGAGCGTGCCGCCATTCAGGCTGAGGGCGTTGCCGATTGAGGAAACCGTGACATCCAGAGTTTGCCCAGGCTGAGCAAACGCAGGCATAGAAGCCGTCACTACCACCGCGGCAACATTCTTGAGCTGCAAATTTGCCGCCGCAGTTGGCGACAAGTTGGTGCCCATCTGTTTCAACATGTTTAATATGCTTTGTATCGTGAACGGCGTTTGCGTGGTTTGGTCGCCAGTACCATCAAGCCCGACCACCAAGCCATAGCCGATCAATTGATTCTGCCGGACGCCCTGTATGCTGGCCAAGTCTTTCACACGCTCGGCATAACCGTCTGCCGACATCAAAATACCCCCGATGCCGCATAAGAATGCTAAAAGCGTCTTGAGAAGTCTTTGCCTGACGATATTCATATTTTTTGTCACTCCAAACCTAAAATGGTGCCATGCTCATGAAAAAGCGCGCCAGTTCCGACGACAGCTCTGCGCTATCGTATCGGCTATCGGTGCGATATTCGACGCGCGCATCGGCAACCTGGCTCGACGATACCGTATTGTCGATAATCGTATCCGGGCTGATAACGCCTGAAAACCGAATATATTCAACGCTCTTATCGAGCGCAACCTGCTTTTCTCCGCTCACGACCAAATTGCCGTTCGGCAGAACCTCATGCACTGTCAGGCCCATCGTACCGGTAAAATTATTGCTTGATGAAATGGCTCCCGTATCGCTGAATTTATTGGCCGATGTGGTTGCCATTGTCGTCTTGGCGGTAGTGCTGGCAGGCACGCCAAGCAAGCTGGGAGCAGAATAGGCGACACTCCCCGCTTTGGCATCCGACGCGGCTGCCGTCTTGCCCGCAATCGTATTTTCGTTAATGGCCATGACAATCACGTCGCCGACGACACGGGCCCGGTAATCTTCAAATATAGGCCGAAAACCTGCAACCTGATAAATCGAGCCATTCGACGATATCCCCGCATTGTGTTCCGGCTTGACTGTCGTCGGATGCTGGACGATAGTCGGCGGCACGACCGCGCATCCGCCGAGCAGCGCCATGACCACTACCAGCAATAGGGAAAAATCAAGTTTCATATTCGCTGCCCCCTGCTTTTATATCTGCGAGAGCGTTTGCAGCATTTGATCGATAGTAGTCACTGCCTTGCTGTTCAATTGATAAACATTCTGGGTTTGAATCATGTTGACCATTTCTTCCACCACGTTCACATTCGACGTTTCCACAAATCCCTGGCTCAACGTGCCGGCTCCATTAGTACCCGGCGTATTGGTGCTTGCGCTACCCGAGGCGGCGGTTTGAGCATACAGATTATCGCCCTTGCTTTCCAACCCCGGATTATTAATAAAGGTGGCGAGTTGTATCGTTCCCACCTGAGTCGTCGCAACCGTGCCCTGTTGGGTTATCGACACCGTGCCGTCATTGCCGATGGTGACTGATTGCGTGCCGGCGGGGATGGTAATCGCCGGCTGCAACGGGTAGCCGCTGGCAGTCACCAGTTGGCCCTGGTTATTGGTTTGAAACGAGCCGTCGCGCGTATACGCGGTCGTGCCGTCCGGCATCAGCACCTGGAAAAAGCCGCTGCCCTGAATGGCTATGTCCAGATTATTGTTGGTTTGCGACAAACTACCCTGATCGAACATTCGCTCGGTCGCAACCGGGCGCACACCGGTGCCAAGCTGGAGCCCGGAGGGCAACTCGGTTTGTTCCGACGATAAGCCGCCGGGCTGACGCAAGGTTTGATACAACAAATCCTGAAATACCGCGCGCCCGCGCTTGAATCCGGTGGTATTGGCGTTTGCCAAATTATTGGAAACAACATCCATCGCAGTTTGCTGCGCTTCCATGCCTGTTTTGGAAATCCATAGAGCAGAATACATTTTTTTCTCCAAAAAATCTGCATTAAGGCAAATGCCACCAATGCATTACCATTTTTATAGCCAATCCCCCCTACCTACCGCAGCTAACTGAGCGACAAAATTTGTTGGGCGCTGGACTCGTCGGTCTCTGCAGTCTTTAACATTGTCATATGCATATCGAACTGTCTCGACAAATTGATCATGTTGACCATTGCATCGACCAGATTGACATTGCTTCCTTCCAGCATGCCTCCTGCCACGACGACATTCGCATCCGCGTCAAGCGGCGCTCCGCTCTTGGTACGAAACAAACCGTCGTCGCTACGCACCATATTTTGCGTAGGCGGGTTGACCAACTTGATTTTTCCCAGCGTATTTACCGTGGTAGATGCGATGGTAGTATCAACTCCCGAGACAGTTCCATCCGCGCCTATCGTGATAGCCATATTGGGGGGTATGCTGATCGGACCGCCCACGCCGGCCACTGTCACTCCATTCTGGTTTTGCAAAACCCCGTTTTCACTGAGCTTCAATCCGCCGTTGCGCGTATACGCTTCGCTTCCGTCATCCATTTGCAACGCCAGCCAACCATTACCCTGTACCGCAACATCCAGCGCGCGCCCGGTTTGCTGCATGAGGCCCGGGGAAAAATCGGTGCCGACCGTCGCATCCACGACAAAACTGCGGGTTGCCAAGCCATCGCCCAACACCGGCACTGCCCGGAAGCTGTCTATCTGCGCGCGGAAACCGGTGGTACTCGCATTGGCAAGATTCTGCGAGACGGCAGCCTGTTGCTCAAGAGTATGCTTGGCGCCGCTCATTGCCGTATAAATCAGGCGATCCATCTCATTCTCCCGTTAACATGCGATGCCGCGACGGCAAACGCATAACCCCCGAACCTCATCACTCCTGAACCTCATTCCCGAGCATTAAGCACACTAACCATTATCTGAGGTTCACCAGAGTTTGCAGCATGGTATTTTCGGTCTTGATGGTTTGCGCGTTTGCCTGATACGTTTCCTGAGCCGTAATCATATTGACCAATTGGGCAGTCAGGTCGACATTGGAATCTTCAGTCGCCGACGATTGCAGCACCCCCAACTGGCCCGAGCCGGGCGTGCCGACCAATGCCTGGCCAGATGCCCCGGTTGGCCCCCATTCGTTATTGCCAAGGTTCTGCAGACCGTTTGGATCGGTAAAGTTGGCCAATGCAATCTGCCCCAGCGTTGCCGTCTGACCATTGGTATAAGTGCCGACTATCGTGCCGTTTGCGCTGGCGCTGAAACCGGACAACTGCCCGGAGGTATAGCCGTCCTGTTTCAATGTGGTGCTGGCGAAAGCATTGCCGTATTGGGTGGTGCCGGTGAAATCTACGTTAACCGTCTGAGGGGTGGTCGCGCCATCAGTCAAAGTAAGCGGCACAGCGAACGGCAATGTGGTTGCCGTCGCATCGATCACGCCATTTGAACTGAATGTGAGCGCGCCGATTGGCGTCGGCGGCGCAGTACCGCTAACCTCCGTGCCGTCCAGAGTTGCATACACATTCCAGACGGCCTCTGTGCCGGATGCGCCGCCGGTATCGCCGCCGAACACATAATACGACTGCAGCACATGCGAATTTCCTTCGCTATCGTAGATCGTGACTGAAGACGAATTATTGTAGCTGGTCGGATCGGTCGCGTTAAATGGGGTAGTGGCAGGAATAGTGTCGGCTGCATCCAGGTTCATTACTGCTTCCACTTTGGTCGTCGCTGAAGGCGCAATATTTGCCGTATTGATTTGCAGGTTGGCGGTCGATCCAATCTCTAAAATGCCAGCGGCATTCGCCGGGTAACCCTGCAACTTGTCGCCTGCCGCATTGACGATAAAACCGTTTTTATCCAGTTGAAACTGGCCGTTGCGCGTATAGCTGATTGAGCCGTTATTGCTCATCTGGTAAAATCCATAACCATTGATGGCGATATCCAGCGGATTATTGGACGTAGTGATATTTCCCTGTGTAAATTGCTGCTCGACATCCTTTACCTGGACGCCGATCCCCACCTGCGTCGAACCGGCTCCGCTGAGCGAATTTGCATATATATCCGAAAACAGCACTTCCGAAGATTTGAATCCTACCGTGCTCGAGTTGGCCACGTTATTGCCGATCACCGCCAGATTCTGGCTGCTGGCTTCCAGTCCGCTCAATCCTTGTTCAAAGCTCATGCTCTTCTCCTATAACCGATAATCCGGTACTCTCGTTAATTAAAATGTCTGAACGACGTTCGCCAAACTTACTGCGCCGACATTAGCGACGTTGAGCATGACGCCCGCAGATCCGGTGGAAACGCTTTGCACTGCGCCATACGACAAACCAGTTGCGCCACCCGTGTTCTGGCCGCCGGAGGTAGCATTCACCGTAAACGTATATTGTCCCGCCGGCGCGGCCGCGCCGGTCGAGGTAGTTCCATCCCACGCCAGCGGCACACTGCCAACCGGTTGCGCTCCCAAATCCATCTTGGCCACCGTCTGGCCTGCGGCATTCTGAACATTCACTGTTACGTCGCCGGCTGCAGTCGTTACATTTACGCCAAACGGCGCGCTGCCGTTTGCCAGCGTCATGTTGTTGCCTGGGACCAGAACGCTTTTGCCTATCATCGCAGTGGCCTGCAATGATTGGCTGGCCTGATAACTGCCCGCCAACGACTGCAGGGTGGTATTTAACTTATCGATGCCTGTAACGGTCGACAGTTGCGCCAATTGACTGGTTATCTGCGCATTATCCATAGGGTTCATCGGGTCCTGATGCTGCATCTGTGTGATCAATAGCTTCATGAACTTATTTTGCGCGGCATCGGCGCTCGATGTCGCCGTCGGCGCCGGATTCATTGCGGCCAGCAGGCTGTTAGATACAGGGTTATTGGTAATGGCAGTCATTTCAAACTCCTAACGTGAGCGGTCTTGCATTAATAGCGTGAATCGTGTCGAACTTAAGCAAAAACATTCATTGTCCGATGGTGAGCGTTTTCAACAACATGGTTTTAGCCGCATTCATGGTGTCCACATTAGTTTGATATGAACGCGATGCAGAAATCATATTGACCATTTCTTCGACTACATTGACGTTGGGCATTGCCACATACCCGTTTGCATCGGCGAGCGGATGATTGGGGTTGTACACCAGCTTCGGTGGCGAAGGATCCTCGACCACCTGCTGAACTACCACGCCGTTTGCCTCTGCCCCTCCCATCGGCACCGCGCTAAAGACCACCTGTTTGGCGCGATAAACCTGGCCATTCGAACTGGTGGCGCTATCGGCATTGGCGATATTGCTGGCGACTGCATTGAGACGCTGCGACTGCGCACTCATGGCGGAGCCGGCAACATTGAATATATTAAGCAGCGATGACATGACGATTACCCCTGGATCACCGCCAACATGTCCTTGATCTGCGAAGTGATCATGGACAGGCCGGCCTCATAACGTACTGCGTTATCCGCAAACTGGTTGCGCTCGACATCCATGTCGACCGTGTTGCCATCGGCGCTGGGCTGTAGCGGGGTGCGGTAAAGCAGTGTCGCACCGTCCGTTCCGTCGGCAGCAACGGTCTTGCCTGCATTGCCATCCAAATGTGCCGGATTTGTCTTGGCAAGCGCACTCGTGGAAGACTCGCTGCGTGCCAGCGCCGTTTGCAGAGACTTGCTAAAATCCATGTCGCGCGCTTTGTAGTTTGGCGTGTCGGCATTGGCGATATTCGACGCCAGCACTTGCTGACGCTGGGCGCGAAGATTGATTGCCGTTTCATTAAGGCGCAAATAGTTATCGAGTATTCCGCTCATGTTTGCCTCCTGATAACGCCAACAGTTGAATTTGCCATAGCACACAAAAATCATGGATTTGTATGGCTCCGATCATACTCAACCGGCACAGTGCCGATGGGTTAATCAGACTGTAAAACGCTGCTCTATTCAAGGCTTTGCCTGCCCATGCCGTGCGTACCATCAGGGTCATGGGATCACTTCAATTCTGCATAATGAAATTACTCGCAAAATTCGCATTTTTCGCGCTATGTCTATCGTTGGCAGTCAGCGCACATGCCCAAGCGCCTGCGCCACGCCAGGATGCAGACGCGATACGCAAGACAATCGAGCAATTTCTACGCATACAATCGGCAGGACTGCCGGGCGAAATCAGCATTACCGTCGGCCCGATCGACCCGCACCTGTTCCTGGCAAGTTGCCCGGGGCCGGAAGTTTTCTTGCCAAACGGCAATCGCGCGTGGGGTAAGACCACGGTGGGGGTACGCTGCACCGAGCCAACCCGCTGGACAGTCTATATTGCGGCTACCGTCCATATGACCGGCGATTATGTTGCCGCCGTCACGCCATTGGCGCAAGGGCAAGTCATCGGCCCGCATGATGTTGCTGTCGTTCATGGCGATTTGACGACTCTCCCTCCGGGCGTGATTACCGATTTATCGCAAGCAATCGGTTTTACGATGTCCAGATCCTTGCCGCCAGGCATTCCCTTGCGTGTGGATTCATTGCGCAGCCGGCAAGCGATACAGCAAGGCCAGGTTGTGCGATTGGTATCGTCCGGTGACGGATTCAGTGTAACGGCAGAAGGACGCGCGCTATCAAGTGCATCGGAAGGCCAGATTATCCAGGCAAAAACGGCAGCGGGTCAAATTGTAAGTGGGATAGCGAAGCTCGGCGGTACGCTGGAAGTAAATTACTAGGCTTTTACCAAAAATTGTGTAAAAATTAACTATACTATTTATTTTTGCACTAAAGTTCAGTCATATTCTGTCGTTAGAGAATTAAGAGAGCTGTAATGAACAGAATTAGCGAAAGAAGGACCACGTCGTGAAAATTAATGACTCAACAATTCGGAAAACCGGAAACGCGGGCGTTGCGGCACCACAAACGTCTGCAGGGAAAAGTGTAAGCAAACCAAGTACCGACGACAAGGTATCGTCTGCAAATGTTCATTTGTCATCTCAGTTGCAAGGTTTGGAAGGGCAAGTTGCCAACAGCAGTGTATTTGACGCCAATAAGGTCGAAGAAATCAAGGCTGCTATCGCCGGAGGCCAATTCCAGGTCAATCCGGAAAAGGTAGCCAGCGGACTGCTTAACAGCGTCGCTGACCTGCTTCAAACTCAGACAGCACAAAAAACATGAATGATAAGGACGTCACGCCCGATAGCAGCCTGAAAGACGAGTACAAACTGACGCAACAACTGGTTGAACTTCTCAAACAGGAGCAGGCGCAACTGATTAAAGCCGATATTGAAGGCTTGATTGCCGTCACCGAAGAAAAAGCCCGTGCGGTGGCACACATGTCTGAATTGACGAAACTTCGTTATCGGGCGTTAGCGGCAGCAGGTTTTAATCCCAAAGAAGACGGCATGCAAGCCTGGCTCAAGTCATTGGCCCCAGCCTCTGATTCCGCAACATGTTATCGGGATTTATTAGCGTTGGCGAAGGCGGCAAAATCGTTGAATAACACCAATGGTTTGCTGATTAGCAAACACATGACCCGGAACCAAAACGCATTAAATATCTTGCAAGGTGTGCAAGGCGCCAATCTTTACGGCCCCAATGGTCAAACCACCACCAAAATCCGGGCACGCGGCTTGGTGTTCGGCTAATTACCTTCCGTAGTCCGAAGCCCTGGCACGCTCACGGACTCTTGACTGCGTCCGACGTAACCGGCACATCCTTTACCACATCCGGCACGCCGGACAAAATCATCACCTCCACCCGTCGATTACGTGAGCGGCCTTCCGCATTGTCGTTGGTGCTGACCGGTTCATTCGCGCCATGCCCCACCGCAATCAATCGGCTTTCGTCGATACCGCTATCCGCCAGCAACCTGACGACGCTGCTGGCGCGCACGGCTGACAGCTCCCAATTGGAAGGGAAGATCGCGTTGCTGATCGCCACATTATCGGTGTAACCTTCCACCTGGATCGCGTGCTTGTCGTTCTTCAACACCAATGCGACCGCCTTCAACGCCTGCCCCGACCCTTTGGTCAATTTTGCTTCACCGGGTGCAAACAATACGCTGGCGTTGATTTCCACATTAACGCCCCGGCTGCTTTGCGACACGCGAACTTTGCCTTGATTGACCAGTGGCGCGAGCACTTTTTGAATTTCGCGCGCCACATCGGTCATGTGCTCTTTCTCGCGCCGCACCGCCTGTTCGTGCTTCTGGGCCGAGAGCAAGCGCGCTTGTCCGCCGATTGACATTTCTAATGGCACTCTGGTGGCTGGGGTAACTGGCGTGGCACGGCCGAATGCACTGCCGAGAGAATCGGACAACACCCGATATTTACCGGCGTTCACTGATGAAATGGCATACATGACCACGAAAAACGCCAACAGGAGCGTAATGAAATCGGCGTAAGAAACCATCCACCTATCGTGATTGTCTGGTTCGTCCTGTATTTTTTTTCTCGCCATTTTGGTTCAGTAAGTCGACATGCGCTCCTCGATAATGCGCGGGTTTTCGCCGGTTGCGATACCGCCAAATATATCGGCGATCATTTCCTTTTTAACGACTTCGCGGGCTATTATCGCCTTCAACTTGTTACTGATCGGGAGAAACACCAGATTTGCCATTCCGACGCCGTAAATAGTGGCAACAAAAGCCACCGCTATGCCGCTGCCCAGCTTACTCGGGTCAGACAGGTTTTCCATCACATGAATAAGGCCCAGCACCGCGCCCAGGATGCCGATGGTCGGCGAATAACCGCCGGCAGACTCCCACACTTTCGCTGCCAGACGTAGTTTGTTTTCAAATGCGGAAATTTCCACATTTAGAATTTCTTGCAATTTGGTCGGTTCGACGCCATCTACGATCAATCGCAAGCCCTTGGCAATGTAAGGGTCGCGCACTTGGTCCAATTGCCGCTCCAGACTGAGCAATCCTTCGCGACGCGCGGTAATGCTCCATATGAGCGCCTCGCGCTTGATGTCGCCGAGATTGTCGACCGGAGGGAAAAATACCAATGCTCCCATTTTGACGCCGCGCAAAAATTGCGTCAGTCCGCTTTGTAAAAGCACGGCGCCGAGTGTTCCAACCACCACAATGACAAAGGCTGCAGGCTGAACCAGCGAACCCATTTCGCCGCCTTCCAGCGCCTGGCCGACTAAAATACCGCCAAGGGCAAGCAGCAGCCCTGCTATGCTTCCCCAGTCCACGCTTTTTCCCTGAGATTTGAACGGAGCCGGGCAATGGCTTGGCTATGCAACTGGCATACGCGCGATTCGGAGACTCCCATCACCGCGCCGATTTCCTTCAAGTTCATCTCTTGTTCGTAATAGAGTCCCATCAAAATCTTCTCTCGCTCAGGAAGTGTTTCGATCGCCTCGATCAACGCTTCGCGGAAACCGCTATTCATCAGCGCTTGCAACGGGTCGCTGGCTTCGTCCGTGCAATAACGGTCCAGAAAATGCTCGTTGCCGTCATTGTCATGGAAGTCTTCGTAATAGACCAGTTGGTGGCCGCCGCCTTCGCCCAACAGATCCTGATAATCGACCAATGACAGTTTAAGCTGTTTGGCCACTTCACTTTCATTCGGCGGACGACCGAGCCGCTGCTGCAAGGCATTCATGGCCTCTTCAATCTTGCGCATGTTTTGGCGCATGCTACGCGGCAGCCAGTCGCTGCTTCGCAACTCATCCAGCATGGAGCCGCGAATTCGCTGTACCGCATAGGTCTCGAACTGCGCTCCGTGGGTTTCTTCGTAACGACTTACCGCATCAAGCAAACCAATCATACCGGCCTGGATCAAATCATCCACTTCAACACTGGCTGGAAGTTTGGCCTTCATCTGGTGCGCAAGACGCTTCACCAGCGGGGCATGTTGCGTCAGCAATTGGTTTTTATCGGATTTCCCTTGCGCGGTATACATAAATCAAATCGCCAAATTGGCGCCAATGGCAGCCATATCGCGCAGTCCGGATGTCCTTTCAGACGCGCTGACGCGTCCGGCAAGACGCTTGAACGCAACTGACGCCCCTGCCAACGGGTACGCATCCACCACCGACCGTCCCAGCCGTGCGGCACGCTTTACATGCTCGTCGGCGGGTACCGAACCCAGAAAACTCAGTTGTACCGCAAGATAGCGCTTGGACGCCTTGGCCATGTTGTCGTACACGACTTGCGCCTCCTGTTCGGTCACACCTGTCACCAGTATGCCGAATGAGCGGTGCCCCGACTGCGCATTCAACTGCTTGACGATAGAATAGGCCGCCTTGATGGAGCTGGCGCCGCCAGATACTTGCACCACGATTTCGCTGTGCTCCATGACGGCAAGGGGAAAAGCGCCGGAGGCATCCAGCTCGCCGTCAATCAGCAGAATATCGGCTTGCGCCGCCAATAGTCCGAAAACGTTTGCCAGTTGTTGCGCCTGCTGCTTATCGGATGTTGCATTTGATGGTGTATTGCGCCAGTTTCCGCGCGATGTCAAAGTGGCAACACAAAACCCTTGCGGCATCGGATGAATCGCCTCGTTCAAGGCCCGTTCCTGGCGCGCAACATCTTGCAATGTGGCGCCGTGCGGGACCTCTAGTTGCGCAGCAACGCCGCGTGACGCCGATCGGGCGTCGACCAGCACAACCGCGTTACCGGCCCGGAACAGCGAAATGCCCAGATTGACCAGCATGGCGCTTTTTTCCTCATCCGGCGCCGCCGACAAAAAGGTAAAGATGCGCGGCTTCGGTCCGGCAAGCATCCGCCGCAAACCCTCTGCCTGATCAAAATCGAAACTAGCCAAGAAGCACCCCACGCAGATTCTTATCATTCATAGCACGTGCCGTATTTGCCACCACCAGGGGCAACTCGTCTTCCTGATATTGAAATGGCCCCGTTTCCTTTTTTAGTTTAAAAGCCCGGTCGACCAGGTACTGCTGGTTGACGACATGCAGGTCTTCTGGAACGCGTTGACCGTTTGCGACATAATATAAATTCAATTTTTGCCGGATAACGACATCCAGTATACTGCCTATCGTCGCAGCTTCATCCAGCTTTGTCATGATACAGCCTGCCAGGCCTTCCCCTTGATACGAGCGCACCACTTCGTTCAGGGTTTCGCCGGTCGAGGTTGCCGCCAGACAGAGCAGACGCTTTACCTTGGCGCCAGCGCCGGACAACATCGCCACTTGCTCCGCGACCATCTTGTCGCGCTGGCTCATGCCGACCGTATCGATCAACACCGTGTGCTTGCTCTTCAGCTCATCGAGCGCAATGCGCAGATCCGATTCGTCCTTTACGGAATGTACCATTACGCCTAATATTTTACCGTAAATCCGTAGCTGTTCGTAACCGCCGATACGGTAACCATCCGTGGTGATCAAAGCAAGTTTTCCCGGGCCATGCCGCATCACGCAACGCGCGGCCAGCTTTGCCGTGGTGGTGGTCTTGCCTACGCCAGTCGGGCCGACTAATGCATAAACACCGCCATTTTCCAGAATTTCACTTTCGTTATCCATGATCGTCAGGTTGCGCGCCAAAACCGCCTTGATCCAGTTGAGTCCACCGTCCGGCGGCATGTCGGACGGAACTTTCTCTGCCAGATAACGTGCTAATGTCGCGCTAAAACCTGCTGCCAGCATTTCTTTTAGCACAGACGTCCTGACCGGATTGCGTTTCTGCTGCGCGCCGCCCCAGGCAATTTCAGCAAGCTGCGCCTCCAGCATGCCACGCATCGAGCGAATTTCGCCCATGACCTCAGTCAACTCGGAGCCGGCATGCTGCTGCGCTTGCGCCAGTATACGGGCCGTCTCCAAGGTGCTGGAAAGGTTGGCGGCCTGATCGCTCTCCAAACCGCGATTATTGGCGTTGAGCGCTGGCGGATTGGTTTTGAGCGCCGCCAGGATGGATTCCGATGGCTTCTGTTTTTCATGCATCGGGGCCGACAGGGAAGCGGCATCTTCGCCGGCCAGCGCCAAAATCTCGACCGCTCCATTGACGGTCCGGTTCGATAAAATCACTGCTTCCGGGCCCAAGGCGTCGCGCACCATGCGCCAGGCCTCACGCGATGTATTCGCTGAAAATTTTTTGACGTTCATGCTTGTGCTCCAACCAGACGGGTGACTTTAATGGTTTTTGATTCGGGAAGTTCTGCTTGCGACAATACTTTGAGCTGCGGCAGGGCACGGCGCAAGAACCGCGCAAGCAATGCCCGCAACGGCGCCGGCACCAGCAGTACCGGCGTCAACCCCATTTGTTCCTGATGGCGCGTGGCCTGCTCGGTTTGCACGGCGATCGTGTCTGCCAGACCGGGTTCGATCCCGGTTCCATCCGGGCCGCTGGTTTGCAATGCCTGCAACAACAGGCGTTCCAGGCGGCTGTCCAAGGTCATTACCGACAATTCATTGGTAGCCGGGAAAATTTGCTGAACGATGGCGCGACCCAATGCGATCCGCACCAGCGCTGTCAATTCGTTGGCATCGCGCACGGTAGCGGCATGTTCGGCAATCGTTTCGATAATGCTGCGCATATCGCGTATATGCACGCCTTCCGTCAACAGGTTCTGCAATACCTTCTGCAAGGTCGCGAGAGAGATCAGCTTGGGTACCAAATCCTCCACCAGTTTGGGCGATTCCTTGGTCAGGTGATCGAGCAGTTGCTGCACTTCCTGACGTCCCAGCAGCTCGGCTGCATGGGTTGTGATCAGGTGATTGAGATGGGTTGCCACCACCGTGCCGGCATCTACTACGGTATAGCCCATTGCTTGCGCCTGTTCGCGCAAACCGGCATCGATCCAGGTGGCAGGCAAGCCAAACGCCGGGTCGCTGGTGACCGTACCGGGCAGCGTGCCGGTTACCATGCCCGGATTAATCGCCAGAAATTGCCCGCTATTCGCTTCGCCCTTCCCCACCTCCACCCCTTTCAGGGTAATGCGGTAAGCAGAGGGTTTTAATTCCAGGTTGTCGCGAATATGAACCGGCGGCGCCAGGAATCCAACCTCTTGGGCAAATTTTTTCCGTATCCCTTTAATCCTCCGCAATAATTCACCGCTCTGGGCCTTGTCCACCAACGGAATCAAGCGATAGCCGACTTCCAGTCCGAGGGTATCGACCGGCACGATGTCTTGCCAGGTGGCTTCTTCTTCCGGCGCAACCAGCGACGCAGCCGGTGCAGCCGCCACCGTCTCCGCCACTGTCTTTGCCTTTTTGGTGACAATGAAAGCGGTAGCGGCCAGCACTGCCGCCAGCAAAATAAACGCCACATGCGGCATGCCCGGAATCACCCCCATGCCGCCGATGATCCCGGCGGTAATATAGAGCACTTGCGGCTTGGCAAATAGCTGCCCGACCAATTGTCCGCCGATGTCCTGGTCGCTCGCCACACGCGATACGACAACACCGGCCGCCGTCGAAATGATCAGGGAGGGAATCTGCGCCACCAGGCCGTCGCCAATTGCCAGCAGCGTATAGCTTTTGATGGCGACCGCAAATTCGAGGTCATGCTGCACCATGCCGACAATCAGTCCGCCCACGATATTAACCACCGTGACGATGATCCCGGCAATCGCATCGCCCCGCACATATTTGCTGGCGCCGTCCATCGCGCCATAAAATTCAGCCTCCTGACCGACTTCCTTGCGCCGCTTGCGGGCGTCCTGTTCGCCGATCAGGCCAGCGTTCAGGTCGGCGTCGATAGCCATTTGCTTACCGGGCATCGCGTCCAATGCAAATCGCGCGCCGACTTCGGCAATACGGCCGGCACCCTTGGTCACCACCGTAAAATTGATGATGGTGAGGATGATGAAAACGATGATGCCGACTGCATAATTTCCGCCGATCAGGAAGTGGCCGAACGCCTCGATCACTTTACCTGCGGCATCGGGGCCGGTGTGCCCTTCGGTGAGCACAATCCGGGTCGAGGCCACATTGAGCGACAGGCGCAACATGGTGCTGACCAGCAACACGGTAGGAAAAACCATGAAATCGAGCGGCTTGACCGTATAAAGACTGGTCAACAACACAATCACCGATAGCGCGATATTGAAACTGAAAAAAATATCGAGCGCAAAGGCCGGCAACGGCAATATCATCATCGACAACATCATGATGATGATGATCGGCGCTGCATAGGCCCGGGAGCCTCCTGTCAGCCATGCGGGTAATTTCAGGCTATTCATCAAAGGGCCTTATGCTACTCATTGCATTATCCTCGATTGTGCAACCGGGTTGAGCGGGTCGAGTTCCGGCGGCACATCGAGCTCTGTCGGAAATTCGGGTTGTGTGCCGCCATGCTTGCTGTAGGCGCGCAACTGGAATACATAGGCCAGCACCTCGGCCACAGCGGTATAAAGCGATTGCGGAATTTCATCGCCCAGTTCAGTGTGCCGATGCAATGCGCGCGCCAGCGCAGGCGCTTCCAGCAGCGGCACATGGTTAGCGGCGGCGATTTCGCGAATGCGTGCCGCTACGGCATCGGCGCCCTTGGCGACGACCTTGGGCGCCCCTGTGCTGCCGTTCGCGTATTGAAGGGCCACCGCATAGTGAGTAGGATTGGTGACGACAACATCGGCGGTCGGCACTGCAGCCATCATCCGGCGGCGCGCCATCTCGCGCTGCAGGCTGCGAATCCGGGCCTTGATTTCCGGATTTCCTTCAGATTCCTTGGATTCTTCCCGCAGTTCTTGCCGGGTCATTTTGAGTTTATTGGCATATTGCCACATCTGGTACGGCGCATCGATCAAGGCAATCAACACCAGACTGCAGACAATGGCAATGAAGCTGGTCAGCAGCAAATGGGCAGCATGCGCGGTTGCCGCCCGTATGGGCTCAGAGGTCAATCCCATCACCGCATCGAGTTGATGGGACATCACCAACCAGGCTACGGTGCCGACCAGGATGGCCTTGCCGATTGCCTTGAGAAGTTCTACC
>JBIODP010000017.1:0-17157 GCA_044445195.1 Burkholderiales bacterium
GTATTAATAATATTTTTAAATACAGATTTTTTATGCCCAAGGAGCCGAATATGCAACAAGTCTTCACCAAAGCAATGGCCCGCAACATTTTTCTCGGTAGCGCGGTATTTTTCATCGTCATCTACCTGCTGCTCAGCTACGACACCTTTCAACAAATTCCAAAACGCGATCACGCCGACAAGATGACTTCAGCCGTTGTGCGCGGCAAGTATTTGCTCGACACAAATGATTGCATCGGTTGCCACACCATCAACGGTGAAGGCGCTTATTTCGCGCCGGAACTTGGTAACGTCTACAAACGCAGGGGACCGGACTTTATCTCGGCGTGGGTACAGTCGCCGCCCACCGGAGGAACGGAAAGAAGACAGATGCCCAATTTCCATTTTACTCAGAAAGAGCTGGACGACCTCGTCGCTTATCTTCAGTGGCTGTCCAATGTCGACACTAACAACTGGCCACCCAATATCCAAGGTTGATTGGCCTTATTCCCCCTTAACGAAAAAGGAGATAGCATGAAATACCAGTCTCAAAAGGTGGCAACGCCTTACTTTATTGCCGCGCTGGCTCTATTCGTTGGCCAGATCGTATTCGGCCTAATTGCCGGAATGCAATATTTAAACGGGTCATTCCTGTTTCCGGCGTTGCCGTTCGATATTGCGCACATGAGCCACACCAACTTGCTGATTGTATGGCTGTTGATGGCCTTCATGGGCGCCGCGTATTTTATCGTCCCGGAGGAAGCGCAAACTGAACTCTACAGCCCCAAACTCGCGCTGGTCACTTTCTGGGTGTTTCTCACCGCCGGGGCGCTGACAATAGCCGCTTATCTTTTTGTTCCCTATGCTCGCCTGGCTGCACTGACCGGCAATGCTGTTTTGCCCACCATGGGGCGCGGCTACCTCGAACAGCCGCTGCCAATCAAAATCGGCATTGTTCTGGTAGCGCTTTCCCTGTTGCTCAACGTAACCATGACCCTGATCAAGGGGCGCAAGACTTCAATTAATCTGATACTGGTCGGTAGCCTGTGGGGTCTGGCGCTACTGTTCCTTCCCGCCTTTTACTTCCCGGAAGACACCATAAAAGCCAGCTTCGGGTGGTGGTGGATCGTGCATGGTTGGGTTGAGGGAGACTGGGAATTGATCCTCGGCGCTTTGCTAGGCTTCATCTTGATTAAAATGACCGGGGTGGACCGCGAGATCGTGGAAAAATGGCTCTATATCATCGTCTCCATGACGCTGATTTCCGGCATCATCGGAATCGGACACCATTATTACTATACCGGCGCGCCATCGTACTGGATTTGGCTCGGCACGGTCTTTTCCGCCCTTGAACCGATCCCGTTCATATTGCTCATCGCCTTTTCCTTCAAGATGCTGATGCAGCGCCGTCGCGAGCATCCGAATAAGGCCGCGATGCTGTGGGCGCTCGGCACGCCGGTCATGGCGTTTCTCGGTGCGGGCTTATGGGGTTTCATGATTACCCTGGCGCCTGCTCAATACTATATGCATGGGACCAACTTCACTGCAGCGCATGGGCATCTGGCTTTCTTCGGCGCTTATGCGATGGTTTCGCTTGCCATCATTTCCTACGCGATGCCTTTGCTGCGCGGGCGCACGGCAAACAGCGCCGCCGCGCAGCGCTGGGAAATGACAGGCTTTTGGATCATGGTGCTCAGCATGATCGGTATCACCCTTGCCCTCACCGGTGCAGGCATCGTTACGGTTTTTCTGCAACGCGCTGCAGAAGCGCCTATGGGTTTTATGGACGTGCAAGACAAGGCACGCGTGTTTTTCTGGCTGCGTGAATTTGCCGGCTGCAGTTTCTTCATCGGCTTGCTGGTTTATATCAGGAGCTTTTTCATCGCGGGTGAATACGGCTATTCCAACGAAATGAAACAGGCCCTGGCTGCCTGACCGAAACACGGCGGGGTTGCGGCCCCGCCCAATTCAAGGATGATCTATCATGCGTGCCGAAGCCAGTGTGGAATCCGCCCAGCCTCTGCCGGGGGATTTCGCGATATGGATCTTCATCTTTGCCGAGTTGCTGGTTTTCGGTGTGCTTTTCGCCGCCTATGCATTCGCCCGAAATACGCATCTGGATCTGTTCAACGCTTCGCAACTTACGCTAAACCGCACTTACGGTTTCGCGAATACTCTGGTGCTGGTAACCAGCGGCTATTTTGTGGCGCGTGCGGCCCAGTCGATCAAAGCCGGGCGCGGCACAACATGCGGAAACTGGTTGGCCGGCGCGCTGGGCTTGGGTGGGGTCTTCCTGGTATTAAAACTTCTGGAATTCCGCCAGGATTTTGCTCAGGGAATCACCCTTTCCACCAACTTGTTCTACATGTTCTACCTTTCGCTTACTTTTTTTCACTTCATGCACGTAGTGATGGGCATGGCGATACTGGCCGTAGTCGCTTGCAAAGCCTATGCCGGGCGCTACAGCGCCGGCAACCATGCAGGCGTTGAAACCGGCGGTTCCTACTGGCACATGGTGGATCTGGTTTGGATCATTTTGTTTGCGCTGGTATACGTCATACACTGAAAGGATAACCGATGAAGCTGCCTGAAGCCATTCAGCTAAAGCCAACCACCGTCTCCTGGGTCGCGCTGCTCGGGTTAGCCACGATCACCTTCGGACTGGGTTCGCGTCCCCCCGGCCAGGCACTGATGGCAGCGGTGCTGATCCTCACGCTTGTCAAAGGGCAATTGGTGGTGAACTATTTCATGGGCCTGCGCCACGCGCGGCCATTGTGGCGCTTCGTCATGGGCGTTTATCTGCTTACAGTCGGCGGCGTCATCGCCATCGCCTATCTCACCGCTTAGGAGTTGCAAATGTCCGTCATCTCAATCGCCAGTGCAATCAGAGAACCTGGCCTGATTCCTCCTTACACGCCTACCGGCGACGAAATGGCTGTCTTCGAACTCGCCTATCGAAACCGCCTGCCGGTGCTCATCAAGGGCCCGACCGGTTGCGGCAAGACGCGTTTCGTCGAGCACATGGCGGCGCGGCTCGGACGCGCGTTATATACGGTATCCTGCCACGACGATCTCTCCGCCTCGGATCTGGTGGGCCGCCACCTGATCGACGCTTCCGGCACCTACTGGACCGATGGGCCGCTGACCCAGGCAGTGCGTCACGGCGGCATCTGCTATCTGGACGAGGTGGTGGAAGCGCGCAAGGACACAACGGTCGTGCTGCACGCACTGTCCGATGACCGCAGGATTCTGCCGATCGACCGTACCGGAGAAATTTTGCAAGCGCCGCCTGAATTCATGCTGGTCGTCTCCTACAACCCCGGCTACCAGCACTTGCTAAAGGGGCTCAAACCCAGCACTCGCCAACGCTTCGTGTCCCTTGCCTTCGGCTTTCCCGATGCCGCCCGCGAAGCCGAAATCGTGGTGACGGAAACCGGCATCGACCGCGCCATCGCCAAGCGGCTCGTCACGCTCGCCAACGCCTTGCGCGGCACGGCCGATCATGACTTGGAAGAAGCCCCCGGCACGCGCCTGATCGTCGACGCGGCAAAGCTGATCGCCGGCGGCTGCGAACCGCAGACGGCATGCCGCGCGGCGATTGTCGAATGCCTTTCCGACGAGCCTGAGATCACCCGCGCCTTGATGGTGGTTGTGCTCGCGATTTTCGGTAACTGAGGCGAGGCCGCGCATGGAAGAGCAGATCGGCATTGCATGGCACCGGTTGATAAACCGTCTCGCCGCGCGTCGCTTTCCCGAAGCGGCGGTTGAATTGTCGAGCGTATCCCGCGACGCCGCGCTGCTGTTTCGCGCCCTTGGCGGAGACCACGGAATAACGCTGCAGGCAGGAGCACAAACGCTTCACGGGGCTCGGCGCTCGCTGCTGGAACGTCTGGCAGGCAGCGAGCGCAAGGCGGATCTCGCCTGGGTGGATCGTCATGCGCTTCGTTTGCCTCCGATAATCGACTTCTTTCCCGAAGCAGGGCTGAACCGTGACCTGTATTTTTGGCTGGCTGCCCTTTGCGCCGTCGATCCGCAACCGAATCTGCCGTGGCTGACCAGAAACCAGGCTGCCGCGCTAAGAATAACCGAGAACTTTCCCGGGCTGGCCGCGCGCTATGGCCGATTGGTGGAGGCCGAGATCGCGCGCCGACCCGAAATCGGCAAGCTGGCGCCGGACGAAGCGAGGCAGGAGCAGGCGATCCGGGATGCGCTGCGCCGACCGGGCAGCGTTGCCGCGCTCCCTGCCGTGCGCCGGCCGCCTCACCCGGTGCTGTTGTGGTTGCGCCCCGAAATTTTCGCTGCCGGAAATCCATACTTTGGTAAAACGCCGGAACCGGAGCCTTCGGCTGCCGGCGCGTCGCAAACGGATAGGCAATCGGATGAGAAACGCCGGATGGCCGAGCATACGGAAATGCCGGCACGAAAAGGCGGCCTGCTGCTGTTTCGGCCGGAATCGATTTTCAGTTGGACGGAATATGCGAAGGTCGAGCACGAAACCAAGGAAAACGAGGATCAGGACCTGGCCCAGGCAGCGGACGATCTGGATATTATCGCGATTGCGCGGGACAGCAAGAACGTCGCCAGGAAGCTGCGCATGGCGCTGGATCTGCCGCCGGCTGAAGGCGACGGCCCTCCATTGGACGGCGACCGGTTGCTTGCCGGAATGGGACTATAGAACGCGCACGCTGAAGCCGGACCAATGCAGGATCAACACGATTCCCATGACGGACGCCAAACCCTGTGTGCTTCCCGACCATCTGAAACGCGACCGGCAACGTTTGCAGCGGCAGTTCGGCGCGCTGCGACCGCTCCGCCAGCGCCTCAAGGCGCAAACGGACGGCAGCGACATCGATATTGATTCGTGCATCCGCTATGCTGCCCGGCGCACCGGCGCCGAACCCCGTTTCTATACGGACCAGCGCAAGCGCGAGCGCGATCTGGCGTGTCTGCTGCTGGCCGATCTTTCCTTATCGACCGAGGCATGGGTAGGCGAAGAACGCCGCGTAATCGACGTTATCCGCGACAGTCTGTTTCTTTTTTCCGAGGCGCTTTCGGTAACCCGCGACCGTTTCGCACTGTACGGCTTCAGTTCCAGGCAACGCGCCGATGTGCGTTTTCATGCCTTGAAAGAATTCAATGAGCCGTACGGCGACGCCGTGCGCGGCCGCATCAACGGCGTCGGCTCGGCGTACTACACCCGCATGGGCGCAGCCATTCGCCACGCTGCGGAAATCCTGGGGCGCCAGAAGGCCCGCGAGCGGCTGCTGCTATTGCTCACCGATGGCAAACCAAACGACTCCGATCACTACGAAGGACGCTACGGAATCGAGGATACGCGACAAGCCTTGATTGCCGCCAGGCAGCAGGGTCTGCGGCCCTTTTGCGTGACGGTAGATCAGGAAGCCCACGAATACCTGCCGCATATTTTCGGCAAGAACAATTTTATTATTATTCGAAAACCGTCCGAACTGCCCGCCAGGCTACCGCTTCTTTATGCTCTGCTGACACGCTAAATCGCTTGAAGGGGCGTTGGCGCAAATGCTTGAATTTTTTTGATGCACTACTAAATAAAAGGAGTTTTACCATGACGCACGATTGTTCACTACCTGTTACGGCCGAAGGCATTTACCCATTCGACGCACGCGGAGTCGCCAAGCGATTTCGTCACGCTGCAATTTTTGGCGCGCTGGGCGCATTGAAAGCCGGCGAGACCATGCGTTTTTGCAATGACCATGATCCTTTACCCTTGCTGTCGCAGATTGTTAACCACTTTGGTTCAACGGTAAAGATTACGTATGTATCGCGTGCAATCGGTGAAATCGTGATTGACTTCCTGGTAACCGATTGAGCCGGCGATTGAATCATGCAGGGATTTACAGTGACAATGACAATGAACCGGGCAAGGTGACTTGAGATGGGCGCGCGCAACGATTCCTTGCCACTCGTGTACTCTTGCTCCGGCTGTTCAAGTGCGGCCCAAATGGCGAATCATTTGGCGCTCAAACTCGACCGCCACGGCATTGCTGAAATGTCTTGCATCGCCGGGGTCGGCGGCAATGTGCCTCATCTGGTCCGGATCGCACGATCCGGACGTCCGATTCTCGCGCTGGATGGTTGCGCGTTGCAGTGCGTCAAGAACAGTCTGGCGCAGCGTGGAGTCGAACCAACCCGTCATGTCCTTCTGCAACAATATGGCATCAAGAAGCGCTATCGAACCGATTTCAATTTGGCCGAAGCAGATGGCTTATTTGAACGAATCGCCGAGACGGCGCGCCAAATCGGGCATTAAATTTATCGCGCAAATTTCCAAACATTTTTCGATATAGGTCGAACAGCCAGCCCGCCTCCATCATCGAGGAAACATCATGCCATCTTCAAAGAGACGTTCATCGCTTCCACCCAGAGCCCTTGGCTTGCGCACGTTGGCCGTCCATGCGGGCCAGTCGCCCGATGCTGCTACCGGCGCCATCGCTATTCCCATTGTAGCCACCTCGTCGTTCGCGTATGACGATTTTGATGCCGGAGTGCGGCGCTTTAACGGCGAGCAACCGGGGTTTTTATATAGTCGCTTCGCCAACCCGACTGTGCAAACCTTTGAAGCCAAGATGGCCGCGCTGGAAAACGGGGATGACGCGGTGGCGTTTGCCAGCGGCATGGCCGCCATCTCTTCAACGTTGCTGAGCCTGACTTCAGTCGGGGATGAGATAATCTACGTCGGCACCGTTTATGGCGGCACCGATGGCGTGTTGCGCGGGCTATTGCCGCGCCTTGGCATCAGGTCGATCCCTGTACCGGATTTACAAGAAGCAGAGGCGCGTATCGGCCCGCGCACCCGGTTGATCTATGTGGAGACACCGGCTAACCCGGCTATGGGCATTATCGACTTGGCGGAAGCCGCCGGCATTGCGCGTAGCGCCGGCATCATCAGTGTGGCCGACAATACGTTTTCCACGCCTTGCCTGACCCAACCTTTGGCTCTGGGCATCGACATCGTGGTACATTCCGCCACAAAATACATAGGCGGCCATGGCGATGCTATTGGCGGCGTCGTTGTGGGGCGTGCAGAACTGATGCAGAGCATCCGCTCGACCGGCATGAAAGATTTGGGGGGCTGCATGAGCCCGCATGAGGCGGTCATGTTTATCCGCGGGTTGAAAACCTTACCGCTACGCATCGACGCGGCCTGCGACAATGCGGAACAGATCGCGGCATTCCTGCATTCCCATCCGGCGGTAGGGCGCGTTTACTATCCCGGCTTGCCTTCGCACCCCGGCTACGAAATCGCCCACCGTCAGATGCGCCGTTTTGGCGGCATCCTGTCTTTTGAGTTGCGCGGCGGCCGCGCTATGGCGCGCACCTTTCTGGATCATTTGACCCTCGTTACCCAGGCGGTATCGGTCGGTGATGTCGATTCATTGGCTTGCCATCCGGCTTCCACTACCCATAGCGCCGTGGCAGAAAATATTCGCCTGCAGTATGGCGTCACAGACGGCCTGGTCCGCATTAGTGCCGGCATTGAGGATTCGCAGGATTTGCTGGAAGACGTCGAACGGGCGCTAGTTCGTGCAGGAGCTGACTAGCGCGTCCATTGGATGGCTTGCGGCGAAACATTGATCGTCAGGATGACCGATCGAGCTTCGTCTTTACGCAAATCAACTTTGAAACTGAGCGCGACAGGTACTTCAAAACGAATTGCCGTCGTGTTTGAGTTCCTCTGCGTCGCTTTCAGTGGACAATGTCCAATCCAGGTAGACGTTTATGAACGCCGGCGTTTTGCATATTGCATGGGTGCCAGTAAGGCCATCGCCAAGTGCGCATCCACTGCCAAATATCGGCATCATGGACACGGATACGGGAATATCGAATTCCTCGATGAAACTGAAGGTGACTGCAGTGCCTTCTTCTGCCAGTTCAATTGACTCGACGATTGCAATCCACTTGACGTTTAGGCTATCCGTTGTATCGTTCAATAGCAAGGTCAATACCCGCCCATTTTCTATTGCCTCGGTAAAAGCGGCATCCTCAGCCGTCCAGCGCGTTTTGTCAAAGAGCCGTCCTGTTCCATCTTCGTCGAGTTCAGCTGCCTTAATTATTTTCGTCTCCACGATGGCATAAACGCACTTATCAAAAAAGAATTCATTGTCATTTTTCTGCATGACCATTTCCTTCGTATTTGACTTGAACACGCATGTGGTGATCATCTCCTTGACATGCAAGTCCTTCGTTAAATCCCGATTCGTTATGCCGGGCGTCACTACCGCCGCATTGGATGCTGGCAACATATTAAGAATTTTTCCCTTGATATCGTCATGCATTGCCCGACCACTGAATTTTGTGGAAATTACCCTCCAGCGCCACTGAAAAAAATAATTCCACGTTTTTGCAGTGCAGTGTGGTCAGCTGCAGCATCCACCGCAACAACTGCCTTGGCCCAGTTCGATGGAATTGACGACGCGCGCCGTGTAGCCGACTTTCGCTAAAGCGCTTTCCAATTGTGGCGTTGCCACAAACTTTGAATCGAATTGCACGGTGATTTCACTTCGCAGCAGGGACACGGCGACCTTGTTTACGCCGGCAAGGGCGGTCAGCGCGTCAGTTATTGTGCCAAGGCATTTCTCGGAAGTCATGCCTGCGACTTGGAATATTTCGGTTTGCATAGCGTTCTCTCACTTCATTTTTGTGAATGTAAATATGACCCGGCGACCTGTTCAGCAGAGGGCACATCCTGATTTGATCGTGCTTCGTTCTTCGCAACGATTTGAATGATTTCGATCCGGCTTTTCAACAGCAATGTTTTCAAGAAGAAAATTTGGCTGCATTGCTGCCATGGTAGTAACGGTAACGGTCGATATCCCAGGCGATATCGAAAATGACGTCACGGATCTTGCCACCCACAGTTATGCGAATAAACATGCATATATTATACATGTTTAATGCGAAGGTCAATCTCGTGTGGCATACACTGTAATCAAGTAGCAACAAGTTTGCAGCCAGGAGCTTAGGTATTACGCATGAAATGGGGAAGACGTGTCGACGGCTATGTGCCTGAGATGGCTTACTTTAAATGCTTGCAAGAACTGAAGCTGATCGTCGACCTGATTTATGAAGGCGGCATTGTCAACATGAATTATTCGATTTCAAACAATGCCGAATATGGAGAATACGTTACCGGCCCGCGGATCGTCACCGACGACACCAAAAAACGCGATGCGCCAATGCCTGAAAGATATTCAGACCGGCGAATATGTCACGTCGCCGCCTGACCGCTGAGCATCAAATTGAAGAAGTGGGTGGCAAGTTGCGGGCGATGATGCTCTGGATTGCCAAGAACAAATTGGTTGATCAATCGAAGAACTAAGAATTAAGCTAAGGCATCATGCGAATTGCCCTTGCAAGGGCAATTCGCGCTTGGTTCAAAAGCTGCGCGCCGACGCAGCGTTTTTTCATCCTCGCACTGTTCGGGTTTGAATTTCCGGGTCCGGCTGCGGTTTCAACCGGTCGTTCGCACCGTGGAAAAATCGTATCGTGACCGCTCGCTGACCCACACTGCGGCCATTGAGGGCCCGCTGTTGGCAGGATGAAAAAATTCACATTTGGATGGCTGCTCTCCAAAAATCGTACAGGCGCTAACGACCCACTACAGCCGTTGGCGAACGTAACAAGCGGTCGCTCAAGTTCTGAGCTCACCTGCGGTGAACGAAGAGCGAAGCGACTAGACCGACGTCGGATGGAGCGGTTTGTTCTGCCGGGTCATGCATAGCTTAGGACATGATGCCGATATATTGTCCCCTGCCTCTCCGCTGCTTCGCGGAGAGTTGGATTCTCAGCAATAATTGCATTCACGAGTTCTTCCGGCTCAACGCCTGCGGTGAAATGTACTCCATCCCATAACTTCATGCTTTTTGGGGCAAGCAATTTTGTTTCGGCTTCAAGTTTGGTCAGAAAGCCAAAATAGTCGTCCCGTATCTTAGGGACCTCAACAAGGGTTACGCGGCAATGCCGACGAATGAAGAGGGTTCGGAGATGCTTGGCAAGCTGCGCATCCTCCGCTAGTTGCGCTGCTCCGCTGGCATCGGGATGAAGATTCTTTGCGTATCGCCACATGCGTCCGGTGCAATATGCGTGGCTGAACTTGTGACTGCGGCCCTCACTACCGGTGACGTGCTTGTTTCCGACGCGTATGTTGAATCCCTCTGTCGCCTTCGGGGTGCAGCCAATGTACCGGATTTGTGCCGTGTGGTCCCAGAGCGCGTATAGCCCAAACGTTTTCGGGAGATTTTCCAAGTTCTTGGGCACCGAGTCGCGGATGGCAGTCAAAACGTCAGTGGATTTCATATAATGAGTCAAATTTATGCCGGACGAATAGAGTTTATCGGATTATCGGCAACGAAAGGACTTTTTCCTGATCGATTTAGTCTACGTGGCGCAAATTGCAGCTACGTGCACATTACCCCATCTCAGGCATACTATCGGCACCACAGGCGACGCACGTCTGGCCGGTCAGGGTGCCACCTCACTTTGTTTTATTGTCGATTCGAGTACGCAGCCCGACTTTGATTGATGGCGTCACGTGGAGCACCGTGAAGTCGAGCCCCAGTGGTATCGCATAATTCCGAATCCAATAAGCCTGTCTATGGGTAAATTTGTCTTGGCTTTGTTTGACCTCAACGAAATTTAGCGCCGTGTCCTTCTGCAAGGTCAGGTCCGGCCAACCCATACCCATATATCCCATTACGTGGAGATTGATGATGCTGATCAGGTCCGGTTTAGCCAGCCCGCCACAGACGGCAAGCAACTGATCTAGCGTGAACGTCTCAGGAGACAACTTACGGGGAACGGGAAAGGATCGAGGGTCGCAACTCCACATATCGTACGCGGTGACGAGATTGGACTGCTCCAGGACGGAGCCGACCTCGTGGTCGATTAGTTCAGACTCGCGCATTTTGATGCTGTCGCGCTTGTAGATGCCGTTGGGGAACAACGATTTGTCTAACGACCGATACCACAGATTGTGATATCTAACACCTTGGGCTTCGAGACGCTTGCGCAGTATGTGCGCAAGCAGGTGGATGCTCGCTCCCTCACCAAGATCGCCGGCCCAGCCCTGATTTTTGAAGAAATCGAAGGAAAATTTCTCTACTGAATCCGAGGCTTTGAGAGGTGGATTGGTGCATGCTCGATCCATGTCGGCAGGATGTAATTTCTGATACTTCACTCCTAGGAGAGAGCATTGCTCGGTAAGGCTGAGGTTATAGAAACAGCCGAATGTTTTTGCACGAATCTCGCACAAGAGTTCAGGCGTCATTAACTGTAACACCTCAAAAAAGCCATCCGGTGTCCAGAAATATTCGTCTGGACCTATCCAAGGGCCGAGGCTTTCCAAACGGGCGGCGGTCCAGACTGTCGGAAGTTCCAGTTCTTCGTATCTGCTCCGGTCTTTTACACCGTTATGAACATCGCTGCACGGGGCGAGGTTCGGCTTTACGGTTGTCATTGTTATGTAATAAAGTTTGTGGGATGTTTATAGTGTTGCCAAGCTGGGGCCGACGGCCAATCATACTATTGGTGCTCAATGCAGCAGTTCGATGTGATTATCATGCGATGAACGCTCGAATTGAAATGTAACCGCGACCGCCTGCTTGTGGCCGATCTCGCCCATTCAGCCTGTTGCTTGACAGCGGTCAAAATGTTATTGTGGCAATAATACATCATTTGCGTGAATGTCCGGTCAGTAGAATGGTAACGAATGGGCTACACGGCCAAAAAAATACAAAGTATAGTACCCATACTGTTCTTAGGGAGTTCTTCAGTTTTACCTATGCCGGTTACCGGGAATGGAGGAGCGATTGGCAAATAACGATTGCAATCGGATGAGCAGAAAATTTTCGTCAATCTGGTGGCGGATGGCCGTTCTGCATCAAGCAGCGATGATGCTCGGTTTGGCCTTCAGCGGAGTGGCATTGGCCGACAATACCGAAAAAGCCAAAACCATCGTGACCCAGATCTGTTCTGCATGTCATGGCATGGATGGGAACAGCAAAGACCCAATTTATCCGAAACTGGCGGGGCGTCATCGCGACTATGTGGTGCGGGAGTTGAACGAGTTTGCATCCGGCAAACGCAAGAGCGACATCATGAGCCCCATCGTCGCCACGGTCGATCCTGGCGATTTCAACGCGCTGGGCGAATACTTCGCCGCGCAGAAGCCGACGTCCGATAAGGTACTCGATCAGGCGGCGGCCGAGGCCGGCAAAAAACTGTACATTGACGGCGACGAAGATCGGGGGGTGCCCGCTTGCGCCGAGTGCCACGAGGCCAATGGCTCGGGAAGCGGCCGCTATCCGCGGCTTGCAGGACAACATCGGCAATATCTGATCGAGCAACTGCATAACTTCCAAAAAGGAGTGCGAGATTACAACACCGCGCGCTTCATGAGCTCAATAGCGCGGCGCCTGACCGACGATGAGATCAATGAATTAGCGGAATTCATAACCGGCCTGTAATCGGCCTATAACGCAGCATGGCATTGAGAGGGGAAATATCGTGAATCGGATGACCAAGGCAGCGTTGGTCCTTTTGTTGTGGCCACTCATTCTTTTGGCGCAAGAAGTTGTACCGGCAAACGCGGGAAGCGGCAGTCAGACCTGGAATGTACTGACCGGCGAGGAATTGGCCGCTCTCAAACGCAAGGGCGACGCGGGACGCGGCGAGGAGGCGTTTACGATTTGCCGCGGCTGTCATAGGCGCGGCGCGACCGGCAGCGTGAGTGGCATGTATCCGCGTCTGGCCGGACAGCACGTGACAGTGCTGATCAAGCAAATGACCGACATACGGTCAGGCAAGCGCCAGAATCCCAAGATGGAACCCTTTATCGACAGTCATGCAGTGACGACCCAGGAAATTGCCGACATTGCCGTCTACCTGCAGGCGCTGCCGATTCCACCCAATCTCGGCGTGGGCCCAGGCACGGCTTTGGCTCGCGGCAATGAACTCTACCTCCGCGATTGCGCAACCTGCCATGGCGACAAGGGCCAAGGTAATGCTGAAAAGTTTTTCCCGCTGGTGGCCGGTCAGCATTTCAAGTACCTGCTGCGTGAAGAGCAAGCCATCCGCAATGAAAACCGTGGCAATGCCAACCCGGACATGGTGAAGGTCATTAAATCCTACAGCGATAAAGATCTCGAAGCGGTAGCCGATTACATTTCGCGGCTGTCCGCGCACTGAATGATGCTATAACCGGATAAGACCTCAGGGAACGCCGCAACATGCCCGTCCGAACGGTGCGAACGGATGGTGCGGTTTAGTCTACAGTATGTAATCATCAGGAAGTTATGACGAAAAACGGCAAAACAGGACTGATCTTAACCGGCGGCGGAGCGCGGGCTGCTTACCAGGTTGGCGTATTGAGGGCAATTGCCGATTTGCTTATCAATGCGGGTTGGCCCGCTGAACAGAACCCTTTCCCTGTCATATGCGGTACTTCCGCCGGTGCGATAAATGCCGCTGCATTGGCTTGTAATGCCGATAATTTTGGAGTGGGTCTGCGTCGACTTGAGCGCATTTGGTCTACTATTGAAGCGCATCATGTATATCGGGCAGACTCAATTGCGATGCTGCGTTCGGGGGCCTCCTGGCTATCTCTCCTATCGTTCGGCTGGATGATGCGGCGCTGGATAAAAATGCCTCCGAGTTCATTATTTGATAATTCACCTTTGGTCGATTTATTAAATAAAATGTTGGATTTTTCCGGTTTGGATGCGGGCCTGGCGTCGGGCTCACTGGAAGCGTTAGCGATAACGGCATCTTCCTATACCACGGGGATGCACCTGACTTTTTATCAAACTTTGAAAAATATTGAGCCATGGGTTCGATCCCAACGTTTGGCTCAGCGCGATTTTATAAGCGTCCAACATTTGCTGGCTTCATCCGCTATCCCGTTTATTTTTCCTTCGATTCCCTTGAATTGGAGTGGCGGACTGGAATATTGCGGGGATGGATCCATGCGTCAGCTAGCGCCGATTTCACCGGCAATTCATTTGGGAGCTCAAAAAGTGTTCATTATTGGGGCAGGACGCATGTCTGAAACCAAACGGAAAGTCCCCGAGAAAATTGCCTATCCAAGTATTGCGCAAATTGCAGGTCATGCCATGTCCAGTATTTTTCTGGATAGCCTGGCGATGGATATCGAAAGAATGACCCGGATCAATAGAACGCTATCCATGTTGCCGGAGGAGAAAAGAAATAGAGCTGAATTGCGGCCAATTGAAATTTTAGTTATTGCACCTTCAGAGCGTCTGGATGACATTGCAACTCGTCACGTTAAAAGCCTGCCTGCGCCGATTCGCGCTATGTTAGGTGTCATTGGCGCAACGGAAACACGGGGGGCGGCACTGGCTTCTTATTTATTATTTGAACCGGGCTTTACGAATGAATTAATGGCCCTTGGCTTTGCAGATGCGATGAAGGTCAAAGACGACGTGTTGGCATTTTTTATCGATGTCCCTGCCACGTCCAGGGATTGATGACAGCCAGGCCGGTAGCATCAAAAGGCGACGTGTCGCGCGTGGCTACCGCGAAACCATGCGTCACCGCGATGGCAGCAATATAGCCATCTGCGGGCGCAATGGCTTGCCCAGCGGCACGAGCGCGGGCGCGCAGCGTTGCATAGGATTGCGATGCAGCATCATCAAACGGCAGAATGCGACCCGCGAACAACGGCAAGATGCGCTGCTCAAGACTGAAATGAAGCGTATCCCGGCGTTTTCCTTCTGGCAGCACAGCGATGCCGAAGCGCAGTTCCGCTAGACTGATCGTCGAGAGGTATAGCGTTTCGATAATCTGCGCGTCAATCCAGGCAAGTACGTTCGTGCTGCCTGCCGCTTTTAACGGTTCGGAAACGACGTTGGTATCGAGCAGGATCATTCAAAGCTCATCGGCTCGGATGGCGCCCTGTCGCGTTCGATCTCAAGATCGACGCCGCCCGCTTCGCGGCCAATTTCGGCTAGCAGGGAGCCGAGCTTGATCCGACTCTCGGGCCGAACGGCACTTTCGAGGATCGCCCTGATTTCAGCCTCGGTACTGCGGCCATGCGTAGCGGCACGCACGCGCAAGGCGCGGTGCGTTTCATCGGGCAAGTTGCGGACAGTAACGGATGCCATTGCTTTCACTCCCTCCGTTTAATATCAATGATTGCATTATAGTATCATTGATGTCATTTTGTGGCATCATAATATTGGGTGGGCATTGTTTGGGCTGTTTGTGGCCGATGCCATAAGGTGTTCACCTTTCGATTGGAGAAAAATATGGCTGGTAGAACCGCAGTTATTTTGGGGGCGTCAGGCTCAGTTGGACAGGCCCTCCTCGCCGAAGTAGTGCGCTGTGGCGGTTTCAGTCGGGTTCTTGTCATGACGCGGCGGCCGCTCAATTTGCAATCAGGCGCGCAGGTGGAAGAGCGGCTAGTGCCGGATATGGAGCCAGACAAACTTAGGCAAGCTGTTGTCGACGCGCTGCGCGAGCGCGACGGTGACGTGCTCGGGTTCAGTGTTTTGGGCGTGGGGGCTGGCACGGCTAAACTTTCTTTGGAAGAGCACCGTGCCGTCGATGTCGATCTCAATGCTGCATTCGCCCAAGGCCTGAAAGTATCGGGAAAAGTGCAACACCTGGCCTTTATGTCGGCAATGGGCGCCGATATTAATGCCAAAACTACTGGTTCCGGCGCGGCGGGAATGGCTCGCTATTGTCGCGTCAAAGGCGAGGCTGAAGCGGCCGTCAGGAGTCAGGGGCCAGCCGTCGTGAGCATCTTTCGTCCAGCCATGATTATTGGCTCTCAGCATACGCCACGGCTACTCTCCGCTGTTCTGCCGCTCTTTACACCGTTAACGCCGGCGAAGTTTCGTTCTATTCGGACGACGGAGATTGCCCAGGCGATGGTCGCTGTCGCCTTGCACCCTCCGGCGCAAAGTGCGATTTACCATTACCCTGAAATGATGGCATTGATTGCTGGAAGATAATCATTCTGTGTCGCTTCCGGCATCGCTCCTGGCGCGCTCGATATGACGATTGCCGCGCACGCGGTAGCGGCTAAAGCGACTTTCATGATGCATGACAAGGCTTTTTCCCTTGTTCCCGATGGTGTCCTCGTCGTCTAGGACTGGATCATTTAGCTTGTCGTATTGATCACGTTGCCGGTAGAGGAAGTACCTTGCAGATTTTGCGACAGCGTTTGCAGGAAGTTCTTTAATGTTGCATTGGTTCCGGAAACGCCGTCCGCCGATAGCAGGTTGTTGAAACTTGTTTGAAGCGCATCGATAGCCGAACCGGAAGTTGAACCCGATGTGCTGGTACTTGCCGTGCCGGAGCCAGAGGTGCTTTGGCCCGATGAAGAGGGAAGTTGCTGAATCAGGCTTTGCAGCGCGCTTTGAATATTGCCCGATCCGCCTCCGCCATGCCGATAACCATGTCCCGAGTGAGATTTGGCGCCGCTGTCGGAGGCTTGCGTGCCCGATTGAGACTGCAGGGCGGCAAATAAATTTTGCGCAAATGCTTTCAGGGCTTCGGCGGGGGTTTGCGACGTCGAAGAAGGCGTTGAGCCGGCTGAACTGCTCGAGTTGGCCGGCGTTACGCCGATTTGCGTCAGCGCCTGACTGATTGCTGAAGCAAAATTCCCACCGCTGCCGCCGGTCGTTCCGGCGATGCTGTTGCCAGTACTGGTAATATCCGAAATCTGGATGTCGACATTAACCGAATTGGTCGTCGTATACTGGCTATTGGTATAGGGGGAACTATATTGGTTGATCGATGAGATGGACATGGCATTTCCTTCAAAAAATTAATGCGCTGCCTCACCATGAAAAATGGAGGCGTTCTATCGCGTTATCATTAAATAACGGCAAATCTATCCAAAAATTGAGGCCATTTCCCATTATTTTTTGTAACAGATTGATGATGGCGTGCGAAGGCGCGCGCCAATGCTTTACCGAACGGACATTTTCAAGCCATCCAGAGGCCTATTTACCCACTGCCGTCCAATCAAAATGTTTGTGAAATAGCTGCGTACACTATAATGCGCAGAGTGGACTTGCGGCATGCTGCTTATTGTTTCTGTGGGCGGCACTCCCTCTCCCCCGGCCCCTCTCCCGCAAGCGGGAGAGGGGAGTATCGCCATGTTAACGATGCAGAC
>JBIODP010000018.1:0-17157 GCA_044445195.1 Burkholderiales bacterium
GACGAGCTGCCAGACTGCTCCACCCCGCGTCTGATGTTGTAACTATACATGGTATTAGCCTTTAACGCAATTGTAATCATACAATCAATCTACGGTGATACACTATCGTGTTTAGTACTTGCAACAGGCAAGGCGCCTCGCGAAATACGCACTTCGCCGGTGATGCTCGCTATTTGATCAATCTTCTCAATCTCTGTTTCTTATGAAATTTTGTTCTGAATGCGCTCACCCGGTTTTATTTATCGTTCCTCCGGACGATAATCGCCCTCGTTATGTGTGCGCACATTGCGGCGTCATTCATTATCAGAATCCAAAAATGGTTGTCGGCTCGATTCCCGTATGGGAGTCTGAAGGCGAAGTGAGCGTCTTGTTATGCAAACGTGCGATAGAGCCTCGCTTTGACTACTGGACCTTGCCAGCCGGCTTCATGGAAAATGACGAGACCACGTCGGATGCCGCCATCCGTGAAACCATCGAAGAAGCGGGCGCCCATATTGAATTGCTTCCCCTGTTTTCGTTGATGAATGTGCCGCACGCTCATCAGGTTCATATGTTTTACCGGGCTACCCTGCTAGACCTTGACTATGCAGCCGGAACCGAAAGCCTTGAGGTCAAGCTATTTACAGAAGCCGACATCCCGTGGAATGAAATTGCCTTTCCGACCGTAGGCGATACGCTAAAACTGTTCTTTAACGACTGGCAGAAGGTGCAACGCGGTGGCGTGTATGGATTTCATTCGCATGACATTCGAAAGCCGATGCGCCAATCGGATTAAAATCTGGCAGGCCTCCCACAGGCAGAATTAGGGCAGATAGATACGATGATTCCGTGGTTACAAACCGACGAACCATTCCCAGATCCGGCAATCGCACTGACAGAAACAGACGGTGCCAATGGCCTGCTTGCAGCCGGCGCCGATTTATCGCCCGAGCGCCTGCTGCTCGCTTATCGCCATGGAATATTCCCGTGGTTTTCGGAAGATCAGCCGATATTGTGGTGGAGTCCCGATCCACGCATGGTGTTGTTCACCGATCGTTTCATTATTTCCCGCAGCATGGAGAAAGTTTTGAAGAAGGTGGCGCACAGCATGCGTCTGGGCGGCGAATGGGAGATGCGCTTTGACAGCGACTTCGAGGCGGTAATGCGCGCCTGTGCCGCGCCACGCGGGGATGGCGCCGGCACCTGGATTTCCGAAGACATCATTGCCGGTTACTGCGGGTTGCACCGGCGCGGCTATGCGCACTCTTCGGAATTATGGTTTCGCGGGCAATTGGTGGGTGGCGCCTATGGCGTCAGCATAGGACGCATGTTTTACGGCGAATCAATGTTTGCGCGAACGGCTAATGCCTCAAAAATTGCATTGACGTATCTGGTCGCATTTCTCAACGCCAATGGCGTGACAATGATAGACTGTCAACAGCAAACTGCGCATTTGTCGTCATTAGGCGCAACCGTTATCTCGCGTGACGAATTCATTGCCCACCTGCTGCTTGCCGCCGCGCAAGCGCAAATTGAAAACTGGGAGCCGCCTGATTTGTATTAAGATAATCGTCAAGCCCTTTCTGCACAGGTGAGGCGCGATGGATATGCGGTTGATGTGCGATAGATATGCGATGGATGTGAATGCGCAAGCCTTTGTTTATAAATATTTTTTGATGCTTTGGCCCAGATGACGCACCTTAAAGATCTCCCCTTTTCGACGCTGCAATTTTATGCGACCGCACCCTACCCGTGCAGCTATCTGGAGGGGCGCGAAGCGCGTTCGCAAGTCGCGACGCCTTCGCATCTGATCAATACCGATGTCTATTCCGAGTTGGTCAAGAATGGATTCAGGCGCAGCGGCGTCTTCACGTATCGTCCTTATTGCGATGGCTGCCAGGCTTGCACGCCGGTGCGCGTCATTGCGAACGCATTCAATGCCAATCGCAGTCAACGACGCGCCTGGGCCGAGCATCGGGGCCTATTGGCTTGGGTGACGTCCCTGACCTACTTGCCCGAACACTACGATCTCTACCTGCGTTACCAGGCAGCGCGCCATGCCGGCTGCGGCATGGACCAGGATAGCCGCGATCAATATGCGCAATTCCTGTTGCAGAGTAAAGTCAATACCCGTCTGGTTGAATTCCGGGAAGCGGACCGCACTTTGCGCATGGTGAGCATCATCGACGTGCTGGACGATGGTTTGTCGTCGGTCTATACGTTTTACGATCCCGATGTGCCCGGGGCATCCTATGGCACTTACAACGTGCTGTGGCAAATCGAACAGGCCAAACGGTTGGGGATACCCTATGTCTACTTGGGATACTGGATACAGCAAAGCCGCAAGATGGCATACAAAATCAACTTTAAACCGCTTGAAGCGCACCGGCAAGGGAAGTGGGAACCCCTAGGGTAAAATAGTGTTCTTTCGCACCCGCCGGATTACCTTCGCTTTCCATGCCAACCAACCTGCTCTACGCGCTAGCACGTCCGTTGCTGTTCAACCTCGGCCCGGAGACTGCGCACCATTTAACCCTGGTGGCACTCGAGCGCGCCGCTGCCTGCGGCCTGACCAAGGTGCTGGGGCGTCCGCAGCCGGATCCGCGCAAGGTGATGGGAATAGATTTCCCCAATCCGGTCGGCCTGGCGGCTGGACTGGACAAGGACGGCGCTTACATCGACGGGCTGGCTGCACTCGGCTTCGGCTTTATTGAAGTCGGCACGGTAACGCCGCGCGCACAACCTGGTAACCCGCAACCGCGCATGTTTCGCCTGCCCAAAGCCCATGCGCTCATCAATCGCATGGGCTTCAATAACGGCGGTGTCGATGCCTGTGTTGCCAATGTGCAAGCATCGAAATTTTATCAGGATAAGGAAGGCATACTCGGCTTGAATATTGGTAAAAATGCCGATACGCCAATCGAGCGCGCGGTGGACGATTACCTGCTGTGCCTGGAGAAAGTTTATCCGTATGCAAGCTACGTGACGATCAATATTTCGTCGCCCAACACCAAAAATCTGCGGCAGCTTCAGGGTGAGTCGGAACTTGACGCCCTGTTGGGCACGTTAAAAGAGGCACAACGCCGATTGGCAGACCAATACGGGCGGTATGTTCCGCTTACGCTAAAAATCGCTCCAGACCTCGATATCATGCAGATTCACGACATCGCCGATGCGTTGCTGAGACACCAGATCGACGGCGTCATTGCAACCAACACCACACTCGCCCGCGATGCCGTCAAAGGTCTTGCCCACGCTGAAGAAGCCGGCGGACTATCGGGTGCGCCAGTGCTGGCCGCTTCCAACGCCGTGGTCCGGGCACTAAAAACCGAACTGGGCAACGCATTGCCGATCATCGCCGTCGGTGGAATTTTGTCGGCACAGGACGCCGAGGCAAAATTCGATGCGGGCGCATCACTGGTGCAGCTGTATACGGGGCTTATTTATCGCGGCCCGGCATTGGTGCGCGAATGTGCGACAGCGTTGCGCGCAGCACACTAGATCGATTGCAAATATCCGTTGAAACCGCATCAACGGATATTTATTCCACTTCGACAGTTTCCTGCGGCGCCGGCGGAGGAAGCGCATCGCCATCGAAAAAATCCAGCATGACTTTATCCGCATCGTCGATATCGACTGTCACACGCCCCCCCGATACCAACTTACCGAACAACAGTTCATCCGCCAATGCCTTGCGTATCATGTCTTGAATCAGCCGTGACATCGGACGCGCCCCCATTAATGGGTCAAAGCCTTTTTTCGCGAGGAACTTGCGTAGCTTGTCGGTGAAAACCGCCTCCACCTTTTTCTCGTGCAATTGTTCTTCGAGTTGCATCAGGAACTTGTCGACAACGCGCAATATGATTTCCTCATCCAATGAGCCGAAGCTGATGATTGCATCGATGCGATTGCGGAATTCCGGCGTAAACATCCGCTTGATATCCTCCATTTCGTCCCCGGAATCTTTCTTTCCGGTGAAACCCATTGAGCGTTTTTGCAAACTCTCCGCGCCGGCATTGGTCGTCATGACAATGATCACATTGCGGAAATCCGCCTTGCGGCCATTATTGTCGGTCAAAGTGCCGTGATCCATCACTTGCAGCAGGATATTGAAAATGTCCGGATGCGCCTTTTCAATCTCATCCAACAGCAGCACTGCATGCGGCTTCTTCGTAATCGCTTCGGTCAGCAGACCGCCTTGATCGAAGCCGACATAACCGGGCGGGGCGCCGATCAGGCGGCTTACCGCATGGCGTTCCATATATTCGGACATATCGAAACGAATCAACTCGATCCCCATGATGAATGCCAACTGCTTTGCCACTTCAGTCTTGCCGACGCCGGTCGGGCCGGAAAACAGGAATGAACCAATCGGCCGGTCTGTTTTACCCAACCCTGCGCGCGCCATCTTGATGGCGGATGCCAGCGCCTCAATAGCCGGCTCCTGACCGAACACGACGTTTTTCAAGTCCCGCTCGATAGTCTGCAATTTGGCACGGTCATCCTGGTTGACCGATTGCGCGGGAATACGGGCGATTTTTGAGATGATCTCTTCAATCTCCGCTTTTCCGATGGTTTTCTTCTGCTTTGCCTTTGGCAAAATACGTTGCGCCGCACCGGCTTCATCGATTACGTCAATCGCCTTGTCCGGCAAATGACGGTCATTAATAAAGCGAGCAGCCAGTTCGGCCGCCGAGGTTAATGCGGAGGCCGTGTATTTGACGCCGTGATGCTCTTCAAAACGCGATTTCAAGCCGCGCAAAATCTGCACCGTTTGCTCCACTGTCGGCTCATTCACGTCGATTTTCTGGAATCGGCGCGAAAGCGCGTGATCTTTCTCAAACACACCCCGGAATTCGGTATAGGTCGTCGCGCCGATGCATTTAAGTTGACCGCTGGCCAGCGCCGGTTTCAGCAAATTGGAAGCATCAAGCGTCCCGCCCGATGCCGACCCGGCGCCAATGATGGTGTGAATTTCATCAATGAACAGAATGCCGTTCGGGTTGTCTTTCAACTGCTTCAATACGGCTTTCAACCGTTGTTCGAAATCGCCGCGATATTTGGTTCCAGCCAACAACGCGCCCATATCCAACGAATAAACAATGGCGTTTTGCAAAATTTCCGGCACATCACCCTGCGTGACGCGCCAGGCAAGTCCCTCGGCTATCGCCGTCTTGCCGACCCCGGCTTCACCCACCAGCAGCGGATTATTCTTGCGGCGACGGCATAGTGTTTGAATTACCCGCTCGACTTCCGATTCCCGACCGATTAACGGATCAATCTTGCCTTCTGCGGCAAGCTTGTTCAAATTCTGCGTGAATTGATCGAGTGGGCTTTCTTTCGGTTGCCCTTCCGCTTGCCCATCTTCCACGCCTTCCGGCGCTTTTTGCGTGTCGCCCTGATGATCCTTGCGCACGCCGTGCGAAATAAAATTGACGACGTCCAGCCGGGTTACCCCCTGCTGGTGCAAATAGTAGACGGCATGCGAATCCTTTTCGCCAAAAATGGCAACCAGCACATTTGCTCCGGTTACTTCCTTCTTGCCGTTGGACGCAGATTGCACATGCATGATCGCCCGCTGTATCACGCGCTGAAATCCCAATGTAGGCTGCGTATCGACTTCGGTGGCGCCAGGCACCATCGGCGTATTGTCGCCGATAAAATTGGTCAGGGTCTTGCGCAAGTCGTCAATATTCACCGCGCAGGCGCGCAAGACTTCCACCGCCGATGGGTTATCCAGCAGCGCCAGCAGTAAATGCTCGACGGTGATGAACTCGTGACGGGCTTGCCGCGCCTCGACAAACGCCATATGCAAACTTACTTCCAGTTCCTGCGCAATCATACTTCCTCCATCACGCATTGCAGGGGGTGTCCCGCTTTTCTTGCGTGGGTTAAAACCAGTTCCACTTTAGTGGACGCTATATCTTTAGGATACACGCCGCACATCCCTTTTCCATCACGATGTACTTGCAACATGATTTGTGTTGCGGTTTCGCGATCCTTATTAAAGTACTCCTGAATGATGGCCACAACGAACTCCATAGGCGTGTAATCATCGTTCAATAAAAATACCCGATACATCGGTGGTGGCTTAAGCTGCTGCTTCTGCTCCCGCCTCGCCAGCACCGTTTCGTTCTCATTGCTAGTTGCCATACGTCTATTCTAAGTCGTTCAACTGCTTGCGCAATGCGCGAAGGTGACATGTATTTCACATTTATATCAATATTACGCGCTTTCTGAATATGGCGCAGATGACGATCAAATGCTGTAAATCAAGAGTTATTTATCTACGGCAAGCACAAAGAAATTTGCATGATTGATAAAATAACCTTGACTTTTCTTTTTTTTGCGTGAACAATGATAATCATTATTGCTAAGTCCGCATGTTTGGACTTATCAATATGTAGTGAGCAAGTTTTAAGAGGGGGGCAGCGTTACGCGAGGCTTCTTGCTTTTACGGCTCGTGTGATTAGTCAATAATAGAAAGACGCTTTTATGGCAACAGGTACAGTCAAGTGGTTCAACGACTCTAAAGGCTTCGGCTTTATCACTCCGGATGACGGGGGTGAAGATTTGTTTGCTCATTTCTCCGCAATCCAGATGAACGGCTTCAAGACCCTCAAAGAAGGTCAGAAGGTTCAGTTCGAAGTCACGCAAGGCCCGAAAGGCAAGCAAGCTTCCAACATTCAAGCTCCCTGATTGTAATTAATTAGGGTGCGCTGTTAAAAGGCCACGCTCACGCGTGGCCTTTTTTATTGTTCTTTTTAGCGTATTGGTCCTATTTCGTCATCCAGACCTCAACCCGGCGATTTTTTGCCTTTCCTTCATCCGTATCGTTGCACGCAACCGAAAAACTGGGTCCAAGGCCCAAAATACCCGATAACGGTATATCTTTCAGTTCATTTGCAATCGCATTTGCCCTGCTAAAACTTAATATTTGATTGCGTTTATAGTCTCCGTCTGCATCCGTAAAACCGACCAGACGAACTCGATGGCCCACTCCAAGCGGGCCATGCATGTATTGCTTGAGGCGTTGAAGGTCGTGGATGGCGCGGCTATCGAGGTCAAGCTTGTTAAGGTCGGCACTATTGGTGCGGAATCGCAACGTAATAGATAGGCGTCCGCCATCCCTTAGCATATCCCCATACAGATCGGTATCATGGCTATGCTGCTTGCGGCCAGGATAGGTTGCTTGCCGCAATCTCCTTTGATCGCCAGTGAAATCCGGCTCAATCGAAAGATCGACAAAACCGCTTTTCGCAACAATTCTCTGTGCCGATGGCGTATTGGTGTAATTCAGGAATTCATCAATGCCTTTACTCCTCCGTTCAGGGGCATAAAGAAAAAGACGGCGAGACAAAGGATATTCCTCTGTTTTTGCATTGAAAATGGTGGGAGGATAATCAAGATTGCATTCGTGAATATTAACTGCTTTCGCTTCTCCGATGTAGGACATGCCGATAAATCCAATCGCGCGCGGGTCTTTAGCCACCATGCTGGACAGTTCCCTGCTGTCCTCGATCCGGATCACATCCGGTGACATCGCCACCCCTTTGAGGACAACATCCTTGAACGTATCAAACGTGCCGGAACGGTCATCTCTGGCATAACGCACAATGGGGCCGGGCCATCCGCCGACCTGATCCCAATCAGTGATCTTGCCGGTGAATATCTGCCTGATCTGCTCCTTGGAAAGAGTCTCGACCCTATTTGCCCGGTTAATGACAATTGCCAAACCATCCAGGGCAATGACATGTTCGGAATGAGGGTTATCCAACTGACCAAGGCTACTCAACATCTTGACCTCGGCCGGGGTAATGCGGCGGGATGACATCGCGATATCAGTCGGAGCCTGTCCATTGGCAAAGGCAATCAGATTATGCTTGCTCACGTCATCCGGCTGGCGGTTAACGGCCGGCACGGATGCATCCTGACTGCCGGCAACGCTGCCATTGGCATTAGCCTCCAAAAGATAAGCGGTTTCAAGCCTGGTTGCTTCATCAACCGAACTCTGACCATTGGCAGGTGCATCCTTGCCCGCGCCATCCGACTGGCGGGCAACTACCTGCTCAGCAGAGCGATGAATGCCCATAGCGCTGCCATTAATACTACTCACTGCGATGTTGCTTCCAGGGTGGGAGATCGCGATCACATTTTGCCTGCTCACGTTACCCGACTTGCCGTTAGCCCCCCCTCCGGAGGATGCTCCCCCCCCCTGAATGCCGGCAACATTGTCATTAACATTTGCCTCCATACCTTTCCAAAGATTAGCGGTTTCAACCCGGATTGCTTCCTCACCCGAGTTCTGACCATTAGCAGATGCGTCCGGGCTGTGCTTGCTCGCATCATCCGATTGGCGAAAAGCTGCCAGCGCAGCCAAGCTATGAAAGCCAGTGGCGCTGCCATGAGCGCTCACTTCGATGCTGGTCCAAAGGCTGGGGATCGCAGGGAGAGGTTCGATGCTGACTTCCTCCGATCCAATGACACGAGGAATCTCCGGTGTTGCGGAGGCTCCCTTGCTTTTGGCGTAATCGATCAGCAAGGCTGGCATCAGTTTTGCCCCGATTGTATTAGACCCGGCAACACTCAGTTGTGGGGACTCCGGCAAATAAGTCGGCAGCGGTGGCGGCGGCGGAGGATCGATCCGCGCAATCTCTGCACAATTCAGCGAAAATGCCGCCCCGCCGGTGCGGCTGATGATACAGGTTCCATTCGATGAGCTGGTAACAACGCCCTTAATAATGCTACCGTCTTTTAGCTCGATTTTAGCTGCTGCGGCAGCGTCGGCTGTTTCGACGGCGACACACATCGCGAGTAGCAAAATTCTTCCCAAAATATTCATTCGCATGCAAAATACCCTCCCCGCAGTATGCCGTACCCGTATGAAGGCTTTGACAACACTGATGCCGACATTCGTGCATGCATCAAATGTGAATGTGCCTAACTTGTAAAAGCTGAACGGTTTACCCTGCAGGCACAAGCCTGCCGTCAGGTTTGGCGCAACCTGAGCGCTTACCGCTCAAGCGTTGCACTCCACCCTGGCAGCAGAACCAATCTGGCTGGGCCGGCGACAATGTTTTTTCAGAATATGCCAACTCCCTGCAAGGAAGCAGGGAGCAAACTTTCCCGTATTATCAATTAGGAAAGTTACATGCAGATGACACTACGAGTGATGCCAGCCTCTTTTTATCAATCAATGGAGGCTGGCATCAATTTCACATGTTACTGATCAACACATCGCCGAAGCCGGAACACGACACCTGTGTCGCTCCCTCCATCAGACGTGCAAAATCGTATGTGACTTTCTTCTCGGCGATTGATTTCCCCATCGAATCAATGACCAGATCGGCAGCTTCCAGCCAACCCATATGACGCAACATCATTTCGGCGGACAGAATCAACGAACCCGGATTCACGTAGTCCTTGCCCGCATATTTCGGCGCAGTTCCATGCGTTGCTTCGAACATGGCGACTGAATCCGAAAGATTGGCGCCCGGAGCAATGCCGATGCCGCCGACTTGCGCAGCCAGCGCATCCGAAATATAGTCGCCATTGAGGTTCAACGTGGCAATCACGCTGTATTCGCTCGGGCGCAACAGTATTTGTTGCAAAAATGCATCTGCGATTGAATCTTTGACGATAATGTCCTTGCCGCTCTTTGGATTCTTGAATTTACACCATGGGCCTCCATCGATCAATTCAGCTCCAAACTCTTTTTGCGCCAGCCCATACGCCCAATCGCGGAAACCGCCTTCGGTATACTTCATGATGTTGCCCTTATGAACTATCGTCACCGATGGCTTGTCATTGTCGATCGCATACTGCAATGCCTTGCGCACCAGCCGCTCGGTGCCTTCGCGCGATACGGGCTTGATGCCGATACCCGAGGTTTCCGGGAAACGGATTTTCTTGACCCCCATCTCCTTGATCAGAAATTGAATCAATTTCTTGGCTTCCGGGGTGCCTTCCTGCCATTCGATCCCGGCATAGATATCCTCGGAATTTTCGCGGAAAATGACCATATCGGTTTTTTCAGGCTCACGTACCGGCGACGGCACGCCCTTGAAGTAGCGCACCGGACGCAGGCAAACATACAAATCGAGTTCCTGACGCAACGCCACGTTGAGCGAGCGTATGCCGCCGCCGACCGGCGTAGTCAATGGTCCCTTGATGGAAACCACATAGTCACGCAATACCTTCAGCGTCTCTTCCGGCAACCATACGTCGGGACCATATACCTTGGTCGACTTTTCGCCGGCATAAATTTCCATCCAGCTTATCTTGCGTTTGCCGCCGTATGCCTTGGCAACTGCAGCATCGATAACTTTGATCATGACCGGAGAGATATCGACTCCGGTGCCATCACCTTCAAGGAAAGGGATGATAGGGTTTTCTGGTACATTCAACGAAAAATCGGCATTGACGGTGATTTTCTGACCATCGGTTGGCACTTTGATATGCTGATACATTTTAGTCTCCGAGTTGAAGGCGGAACAGTGGGGGAAAAATTAACATTACATTGCAAATTACATCTTAAGTTATGTCTTATATAAGACATAAGACCATTTTTTATATTATGCACTAATATTTCACAGGATGCCATATTTTTGCAATAATTGATGCCCCGCGGCGACACTTAATCCGGTGAGAATGCGTTGCAATCTCAATAGCGAATGCCGCCAGCATCAAATCTTTCATCTTTTTAAAAATCCTTGTCAACCGCGTGCTGCCACCCCCCGTTAATTGACCTGATTCATGTGAATCATCAATTCATTAACATGTTAATTGAAAGACTATCAAAATGAAAAATCTGATCGCTACCCTGATTGCTGGCCTGTTCGCTGTTTCCGCTTTCGCTGCCGATGCTCCTGCTGCTGCTCCTGCCGCTGCTGCTGCTCCTGCTGCTGACGCTGCTGCTCCAGCACCAAAAGCAAAGAAAGCAAAGAAAGCAAAGAAAGCAAAAGAAGCAAAGCCTGCTGCTGACGCTGCTGCCGCACCAGCTGCTGCACCTGCTGCCAAGTAATTTGTCTTAGCTTTATAAAAAAGGCAGGTTTTCCTGCCTTTTTTTATGCCTGGTTTTTATCCGGCTTTATGACGGATTTGCGTCATGTCATCCCTTGGCGTCAACCAATCTGAACATCATGAACAAACTCTACACTCTCTTTCGTATTTTTTTAGCAGTTGGTACGTTTCTGGCAGCCAACATCAGCTATGCGCAACAAAACCATGGATTCCCTGTTATTTCACTTAATATCGGCATCCATCTGATCAGGGCCGAGGTTGCAATCACTCCGCAACAGCGCGAACAAGGCTTGATGTTCCGCGAAAAATTGGGGCCGAATGAAGGCATGGTATTCCTGTTCAGCCCACCAACGCGCGTATGCATGTGGATGAAAAATACCTTGATTCCCTTGTCGGTAGCCTTCATCGACAAAAATGGTAAAATTGTCAATATTGAAGAAATGAAGGCGCAGACACTTGATACGCATTGCGGCATGAGGGAAGTGCCCTATGCGTTGGAAATGAAGAGCGAATGGTTCAAGCAGAAAAACATCAAACCGGGCACGGTGATAGGTGGCTTGCCTGGCGCGCAATACCTCACTGACACGCCTTAAAACGGGGGTGGCGAAGCCAGCCTATTCGCTCTAGCCTGGCCATTTCGTCAAAGCAAACTCAAAAAAAGCCCGCATGATGCCATCATGCGGGCTTTTTTTGAGTTTTTGGAGAATTCTATTCAGCAAATTTACCACTCCGCAGTTAAACTGCGGAGTGCCGCCATCACTCTCAGGCCAGCGCCTTCAAGGCAGCAGCCAGACGGCTCTTATGGCGAGCTGCCTTATTTTTGTGGATGATCTTCTTGTCCGCGATACGATCGATCGTGGACACCGAAGACAAAAATACTTGCGATGCAGCAGCCTTGTCGCCAGCTTCAATCGCCTTGCGAACGGCTTTAATGGCCGTACGCAACGTGGAACGCTGACTCGAATTGTGAGCGTTTTGCTTGACTGCTTGACGAGCGCGCTTGCGCGCTTGTGCGGTATTTGCCATGAATAATATTTCCTAAAACGAGGTCGAAGTGCGTTCGCAATGACGCATAAGGTAAGACAAAATTCTGTGAAGCTGCATATTATAGCTGCTTTTTTAAAAACGGGCAAATACTACTTACCTGTAACGCTCAAGTCAAAAACTCAAATACTTTGTTACCCTTCAGCAGCTATAATTCGCCCCCATGAACTTGCATAAAACGCTCGCCACGATCTCCGGCATGACCATGTTTTCCCGCGTGACCGGCCTGCTGCGCGAAGTGTTGATTGCGCGCACATTTGGCGCATCTGCCTATACCGACGGCTTCAATGTTGCTTTTCGCATTCCAAACTTGCTGCGCAGGCTATTTGCCGAAGGCGCATTTTCACAAGCTTTCGTGCCTATCCTGGCCGAGTATAAAACCCAAAAAGGCGGCGATGCCACCAAGGAACTGGTCGATCATGTAGCGACCGTGCTGACCTGGGCGCTGATGCTCACCTGTCTGCTGGGCATCGTCGGCGCGCCAGTCGTTGTGTTTTTGATGGCCAGCGGCCTGAAAGCCAACGCCGCTACGTTTGACGCCACCGTCGTGATGACACGCATGATGTTCCCCTATATCGGCTTCATGTCGTTCGTTGCCATGGCGGGCGGCGTGCTTAATACCTGGCGCGAATTCAAGATACCGGCCTTCACGCCGGTATTGCTTAACCTTTCATCGATTTTCGCTTCATTATTTCTGGCGCCGCACATGCAACAACCCATTTACGCGCTGGCAATTGCGGTATTCGTGGGTGGCGTTCTGCAAATGGCGCTCCAGATTCCGGCGCTGATCAAGATCGGCATGTTGCCGCGCCTTGCGCTTAATCCTCATTTTGCGCTGACCGATATCGGCGTGCAGCGCGTGCTGAAGCAAATGGTGCCGGCCACGTTAGCCGTTTCGGTGAGCCAGATAAGCCTGGTGATCAATACCACCATCGCGTCGCATCTGCAAAGCAGGAGCATTACCTGGCTCACCTATGCCGATCGGCTGATGGAATTTCCGACTGCGCTCTTGGGCGTTGCGCTCGGCACCATCTTATTGCCCAGTTTGTCCAAAGCCAATTCGGACGGCGACCTGCTTGAATACTCTTCGCTGCTCGACTGGGGCTTGCGCCTGAGCTTTCTGCTTGCGCTACCGGCCGCTGTCGGGCTGATAACCTTATCGGTACCGCTGACGACGACCTTGTTTCATTACGGGAAATTCGATGCCGAATCGGTTGCGATGACCGCGCATGCGTTGATCGCCTATGGGGTAGGCTTGATCGGCCTGATCCTGGTAAAAATTCTCGCTCCCGGTTTTTATGCAAAACAAGATATCAAAACCCCGGTCAAAATTGCCTTGGGCGTATTGATTGCGACCCAATTAATGAATTTGTTGTTCGTACCCTGGATTGCGCATGCCGGCCTGGCGCTGTCGATAGGACTGGGGGCCTGCCTCAATGCAGGATTTTTGTATTGGGGTCTGCGCCATAAGGGTATTTATAAGCCACACCCGGGCTGGGGCAAATTTCTGGCCCGGCTAGCGGTGGCGCTGGCCTTGATGACCGGAGTTGCGCTGTGGCTGGCTGCGCGTTTCGACTGGCTGGAGCTGCGCGCGCATCCGTTGCAACGCATCGGCGCGTTGTGCCTGGTATTAACGCTATGCATGGCGGCCTATTTCGGCGCCTTGCTGTTGACGGGATTCCGGTTTCGCGATTTCAAACGCATCTCGGCATAGTGTGCCATAAGGTGCCATAACATCAAACCTTGTTGCGCGCCTCGATCACTTCCCATTTTTCCAGCGCGTCCATCAGCAAGCCGTCCAGCTCGGCAAATCGCTCATTGAGGCGCACCGCTTCATCCGGCTTGCTCTTGTATAAATCAGGGTCAGCCAATTTTTGGGAAATCGCTTTCTGCTCGGCTTCAAGCCTCGCAATCAGCGCAGGCAGTTCGTCCAGTTCGCGTTGCTCTTTGTAGCTGAGTTTTTTTTGCCTGGCAGCGGCCGGTTGCGCCAACGTCTCTTTCGCTTCGGCTTTGGCGCCGCCCTTGGCAGCGGCAGCTTGCGCCGGCCTGGCCCGCACCCGTTCCCAGTCGCTGTATCCGCCTATGTATTCGCGCCATACGCCATTGCCTTCGGCAACGATGACCTGGGTTACCACGTTATCGAGGAAAGTGCGATCATGACTCACCAGGAATACGGTGCCGCTATAGTCTTCCAGCAGTTCCTCCAGCAATTCCAGCGTGTCGATGTCGAGATCGTTAGTCGGTTCGTCCAGCACCAGCACGTTGGCCGGTTTGGCAAACAGGCGCGCCAACAGCAAGCGGTTGCGCTCGCCTCCCGACAAGGACTTGACCGGAGAACGCGCCCGCTCCGGGGCAAACAGGAAATCGTTGAGATACGTCATCACGTGCCTGCGCTGACCGTTGATTTCCACCCAATCGCTGCCCGGCGCAATCGTATCGGCCAAACTGGCATCCTCATTCAATTGCGCGCGCATTTGATCGAAGTAGGCGATCTGCAACTTGGTTCCCTGCCGGATCGTGCCCGAATCCGCTTGCTCTTCACCCAAAATCAGCTTGAGCAGCGTAGTCTTGCCGGCGCCGTTCAAACCGATCAAACCAACCTTGTCGCCACGCAGCAGCGTGGCGCTGAAATCCTTGACGATGACCTTGCTGCCGTAACTCTTGCAAACATCGCTCAGTTCGGCCACGATCTTGCCGGAACGATCGCCGGCCGACACGTCGAGCTTGACTTGTCCCTGCTGATCGCGGCGCGCGCTACGCGCCAGACGCAATGCTTCCAGCCGCCTGACCCGGCCTTCATCCCGGGTGCGGCGCGCTTGCACCCCTTTGCGTATCCACACTTCTTCCTGCGCCAAAAATTTGTCGAACTTGGCGTTTTCGATATCTTCGATTGCCAGTTGCTCTGCCTTGCGCACCTGATAGGCGCTAAAATTGCCGGGAAACGACAGCAGGCGCCCTCTATCCAGTTCAATGATGCGGGTCGCCACGTTATCCAGGAAACTCCGGTCATGGGTGATGAACAGCACGCACCCCTTGTAATCGCGCAACAAACCTTCCAGCCAAAGGATCGAGGTGAAGTCGAGGTGGTTGGTGGGCTCATCGAGCAACAAGACATCGGGCGCACTCACCAGCGCGCAAGCCAAGGCAACCCGTTTCTGCATCCCGCCGGACAAGGTGCCCATCAACGCATCCTTGTCGAGATTCAGCCTATCGAGCGTGGTCTCGACCCGGTTAGTCAGATTCCAGGCGTCTGCAGCGTCCAGCTTGACTTGAATGTCGTGCATGCGCTCCATGATTTGATCGTCGTTATCGCCGCCAAACTGCCCGGTCAGGCTGTCGTATTCGGCCAGCAAAGCCTGCATGTCACCCATGCCGGACGCCACGGCATCGAATACCGACATGTCCGGCGCAAATTGCGGTTCCTGGTCGACATAAGCGATTTTGACGCCCTGCTGCATGACCAGCAGGCCATCATCCAGCTTGGACACGCCGGCAAGGATTTTCAACAACGACGACTTGCCGGTGCCGTTGCGCCCAATCAAACCGACGCGTTCACCGGCTTCGAGAGAAAACTCCGCATGATCCAGCAATGCGACATGTCCAAACGCCAATTGGGCGTTGGAAAGGGAAATAACTGCCATAGTTGCCTGATACGATCGATTTATTGAAGGAAGTCAGCATTGTACCGATACCGGGCGACGAATGTGCCGCCGAATGCCGTTCTTTGCAATTGTGTCGGCTATAATCTTGGGTTGAGGTGAAATAGATTGATCAAAAGTAAATTTCGCTCGTCTCGCCGTAGCACAATGGATAGTGCACATGCCTCCTAAGCGTGGGATACAGGTCCGATTCCTGTCGGCGGGACCAAAATAAGCAACCGACAGATTGATGCCCATCACCCTCGACCCCATCAACCCGCTATTCGCCGTTGCTGTCACTCTCGCCGCACTGCTGGTGAGTTCCCTGCTGGTCCGCCTGTTTGGCGACCCGCCCGCCATGGGGCGATTCTCGTCGCTGGATGGGTTGCGCGGATTTCTGGTGATCGGTGTTTTCATCCACCATGCATCGATCTGGTATTTTTATTTGCGTGGCGGCAAATGGGAAATCCCGCCATCGCGCCTTTACACCCACCTGGGTCAATCCAGCGTCGCGTTGTTTTTCATGATTACCGCATTTCTGTTTACGTCGAAACTGCTGAACGGCCGCGAAAAACCAATCGACTGGCTGCAACTGTACCTTTCGCGGATTTTACGGCTCTTGCCTCTTTATCTGCTTGCCGTAACGCTGCTTTTTTTCATTGTTTTTGCCAGCATGGGATTCCGGCTAAACGAGCCGATTGCCGCGTTGATCGGCGAAGCACTGCAATGGCTTGCCTTTACCATCGTTGGCCAGCCAGACATCAACGGCATGCATCAGACCCTCATTGCCATTGCCGGCGTCACGTGGTCGTTACCCTATGAATGCCTGTTTTATGCTGCCCTGCCGCTTGGCGCGCTGATGCTTGGGATGACGCCCTCCAGGCGCCAGGTGATGTGGGGAGCCATCGCCTGCACGGCAATCGGCCTGGCAATGCATTACCCCGCCCTGAAATTTTGCGCGACATTCAGCGGCGGCATTGCCGCTGCATTTTGCGCCCGCTCGGCGCGTATTCGCGCACGACTGTCCGGCACGGCCGGCGCCTTGCTCGCCCTGATGTGCTTTGGCCTCGCCATCATTGCGTTTCCAAGCGGCTTCAAGCCGCTGGCCATTCTATTGCTTGGCATAGGCTTCATTGCCATCGCCTGCGGCAACACCCTGTTTGGCGTACTGGTGTGGCCCGCATCCAGGCAATTAGGCGATATTTCCTATAGCATCTACTTATTGCACGGACTGCTATTGTTTGCCACGTTTCATTTTATCGAACCCATGCAGATCGCCGCGACACAATCGGCGGTCGTCTACTGGCTGACTATTGCGGGGCTGACGGTTCCGCTTGTGGTGCTGTGCCATGCCAGTTTTCGTTTCATCGAGTATCCCGCCATCCAATCCGTACCACGCCTGCATCGCTGGGCCTGTTCGATTATTCGCCCAGATAAGCAGCCTTGACGCGCGGATCGTCGAGCATCTCTGTGC
>JBIODP010000019.1:0-16901 GCA_044445195.1 Burkholderiales bacterium
TTACTAGAGGTATGTACTTACCTGTCGTTGAATCACTACCAGTATATTCGATATGAAATGGTTGCAAATTATCGTAGATGCTACCATTCAAAAACTTTTGCAAAATGAATAGACGAGCTTCGCGATAGCTCCAATCCTTATCGATTTTTAATTCAAAGCGTTCAGCGTAGCGCGAAACGAAGCGACCAACTGATGCGGCAATTCACGGATAAAACCGACGGTATCGGACACGACCACCTGACCGGCATCACCCAGATAAATACGGCGCGAGGTCGTATCCAGCGTAGCAAACAACTGATCGGCTGCGTAGACGCGAGCCTTGACTAGCGCATTAAACAATGTCGATTTGCCGGCATTGGTATAACCGACCAGAGATATCGAAAAGGCATTATTGCGCCCGCGCGCGCGGCGTTGCGTAACGCGCTGTTTGTGCAATTTTTCCAGCTTGGCGCGCAAAGACTTGACCCGCTCGCCAAGCAGGCGTCGATCGGTTTCAAGCTGGGTTTCACCCGGCCCACGCAAGCCAATGCCGCCCTTTTGCCGTTCCAGGTGGGTCCAGCCACGAATCAACCGCGTAGCAAGATGTTGCAATTGCGCAAGTTCGACTTGCACTTTACCTTCATGGCTCTGCGCACGCTGAGCGAAGATATCGAGAATCAGGCTGGTGCGATCAACCACCCTTACTTTCAATTGTCGTTCCAGATTTCGCTGTTGCGCAGGCGACAGCGCATGATTGAAAATGACGATATCGAGTTGATTATCGGCAACTGCATGGGCAATTTCATCGGCCTTGCCCGAACCGACAAAAAATGCCGCATCGGGACTGGCACGTTTGGCAAGAAACGTGATAATGGATTCCGCCCCCGCCGATTTAGCCAGCAGGGAAAGCTCCTCAAGACTTGCGGTAAAGTCTTCTTTACCGAAATCAACCCCCACCAAAGCCGCACGCATCAGCATGTCGGCAGACCCCATGCACTATCCATTTTCAGGTCGTGATAGCGATCAATGGTGTGAATCGATGTGCCCATGCGCCACGCATTATTCTGCGTCGGGTTCGAGACTCAGATTGACGGCACGTGCAGGAACAACGGTGGAAATTGCATGTTTATAGACCATTTGCGTCACGGTATTCCGGAGCAATACGACGTATTGGTCAAAGGATTCGACATGCCCTTGGAGTTTTATCCCGTTAACGAGGTAAATCGAAACGGGTACATGCTCTTTTCGCAAGGCATTCAGGAAGGGGTCTTGTAACAATTGCCCTTTATTATTACTCATGATAACTCCAGATTGTTATGTTGTGCGGAGGAGTTGGGGTTACTTGAGCAAATTTCAAGTGCTCCTCGCTTAGATATTATGTATCGAATGTAATCGATTTTTACAAATGACGCTAAAAAACTATTTTTCATGCCTGGCATAGGGATTTTTACTTGAACGCAACTCGATACGTAATGGAGTGCCTATCAGCGAAAAAGTTTCACGAAAATGCTTTTCAAGGTAACGTTTATAGTTATCGTCGATCGACTCCAGCGCATTGCCATGGATGACAACGATAGGCGGGTTCTGCCCTCCTTGATGCGCATAGCGCAATTTTGGCCTGATTGAACCTTTACGGCGCGGTTGCTGATGCTCTACCGCCTCGATCAATGCACGCGTCAGTTTTGGCGTCGACAGATTGATTGTGGCTGCGGCATAAGCAGAATCGACCGATTTCATGAGCGGCCCGATGCCAGTTGATTTCAGCGCAGAAATAAAATGAAACTTGGCGAATGAGAGAAAATTAAGCTTGCGCTCCAGTTCCATTTTGATCTCATCGCGCCGGTCGCTGGTCAAACCGTCCCACTTATTGACGCCTACCACCAAAGCCCGGCCCGACTCCAGAATGAATCCGGCAATGTGGGCATCCTGTTCGGAAATATCTTGTTGGGCATCCAGCAGCAACAGCACGACATTGGCTTCTGAAATCGATTGCAGCGTTTTGACGACCGAAAATTTCTCGATAGCCTCAAATACCTTACCCCGGCGGCGTATGCCGGCCGTATCGATCAACGTATAAGATTTGCCTTCGCGTTCAAAATCGATCTCGATCGAGTCACGGGTGGTTCCCGGCATGTCGAATGCAATGACGCGCTCTTCCCCAAGCAGTGTATTGACCAGCGTCGATTTGCCGACGTTCGGACGTCCTACAATGGCCAATTTAACATTATTGCGCAATGCGTCGGGGGCTTCATCCACCGCTGTACGCTGGGCAAATGCTATATTAAGCGACTCTTCGACCAGGTCCATCACGCCGTCGCCATGCGCGGCGGAAATGACGTAGGGATCGCCCAGCCCCAATTCGTAAAAATCTGCGGTAACCGACGTGTACTTCATTCCTTCCGACTTATTTACCACCAGCATCACCGAACGCCCGGATTTACGCAAAAAATCAGTGATGGTCTTGTCGTGAGGAGTCAAACCCTGACGCCCATCGACAATGAAGATCACGACATCCGCTTCCGCTACGGCTTGCTTGGTTTGCTTGGCCATCTCGTGCATGATGCCGTCTTTGGCAACCGGCTCGAATCCACCGGTATCAATCACCAGAAAAGGACGCTCGCCCATGCGGCCTTCGCCATAATGCCTGTCGCGCGTCAATCCGGGCACATCGGCCACCAGCGCATCGCGCGAACGCGTAAGCCGGTTAAACAATGTGGATTTGCCGACATTAGGTCGGCCTACAAGCGCAATTACCGGCTTCATCAATTTATTATTCGGCCGCGTATGCGACCAATGCCCCTGCGTGGGTTTGGAAAATCAAATTCGCGCCGGCTATGACGGGAGCGACGATAATCGGACTCCCATCGGTAGCAACGCGGGCTAACATCGAACCATCTTCACGCGACAGAAAATGTATATAACCTTGTGCATCGCCTACGGCGACCGCACGGCCGAACGAAACCGGCGTCGACAAGCCGCGGTTTGCCAGCAGTTTGCTGCTCCACACACTAGAGCCGCTGTCGCGCGCGAACGCGCTCAGGATCCCATGTTCATCGGCAGTAAAAACAAATCGCTCATCGGCGCCCAACCCAACCGTGCTGGACAATTTTTTGACCCAGCGAGTCACACCGCTGTTGACGTCAAAACAACCGACCCTTCCCTGGTACGAAACCGCACAGAGATCGCCACCGACTATCACAGGCGCCCCGGACATGTCTGCAATACGCTCCAGTTCGGTGGCCCCGCGCGGTTCGCCAACAGCAATTTCCCAGCGTACCCCCCCGCTGCTGGCAAGCAAAGCCAATACGCGACCGCCCGGCAGTGCTGCAAATGCCATTTGTCCATCAATCGTTATTCCCGGAGCGCTCCGCAAGGTCAAGGCCGGAACCGCTCGGACAACAGTCCAGCGCTGTGCGCCTGACGCGGCGTCAAATGCAACAATGCGATTATCCACGCTGCGGACTATCACCAGCCCTGCGCCGACCGCCGGAGCAGACAGTATCTCACTCGTCGCTTGCGCCTTCCAACGCAATTTGCCGGTACCGTCAAACGCCATGACCGTGCCCTTCTCTCCGGCTACAGCCACGGTATCGCCGTCGCTGCCGACGCCGGCCGTCAAAGGCACGCCTGCATTAATCCGCCATAGCGTGCGTCCGGTAGCCGTTTCCACACGCATGATTGAACCATCGGCAGCCGCTGCATACACGCTGTCGCCGGCCAGCGCAGGAGAAAACGTAAATTCGCTTGCCTTGCCGATTGAACTAGACCATACGGAATGAACCGCGAGCGTGGTTTTAAATTCAAGCAACGCGGCAGGCGGGTTATGCGGGACATCTTTACTGAACCACGAACATCCCGCCAACATGACCAAGGCTCCAGCCCATGCGAGCTTCACTGCTATACGCATTTTTTTCCCTTTGAATGATGAAATGCCGATGAAATACCGCCGGAAATCGGCATGACCGCAAACCGACGGCCCGCACCGATTTTCATTGCATCCTATTGCACAGTTTTGGCGGGAGTTCCGCCAATTGCGTCCAGTTTCACTTGAATCAATTGACGACCTGGGTTCTTTTGGTCAGCCTTATCGAGTGCCTGCCGATAGGCCGCACGGGCATCGGCAATCTTGTTTTGGCCAACCAGAATATCCCCCTTGCGGTCGGCTACCATGGAAACGAATTGTGCCGGAAATTCACCGGACAACATTTTCAAGCCATCGTCATACGCTTTTTCGTCAAGCAAAATGCCGGCCATGCGCACCTTGGCAATGGCTTTATATTCGTCGTCGATGCCATTGTCGATCACCCATTGCAATTGGATTTTTGCCGATTTCACGTCATCGGCATCGAACGCAAGCTTGGCGGCCGTCAACGCGCTCATTTGAGCGTAAACAGTTTTGCCAAATTTCTCTTGCATATCCGCCGCTACGCGTTGCACCTTGCCATTGTCTTTAGCGGTCGCCGCTTTTTGCAGTTCGTCAAACAATTGCCCAGCCTGGCTCACACTCTTTTGCTGCCAATTATTCCAGATAGACCATCCTGAAAATCCGGCCAGCACGATAATTAATAACCAGGTTACCAGGTTGCCGTATTTACTCCACCATGCTTTGACGGTGGCTAGTTGTTGTTCTGTTTCTTGATCGTATGCCATGATGTGGATGTCTTAATGGTGATAGTGTAGGTGTTCGGAATGATCGTGCTCATCGGCACCGATGATTTGGTCAACCAGATATTCAGCCAACTGCTCAAAGGCAACCGTCGCCTGGTTGCTTTCGCCTTCCGTCTGGCGCAATGCCTTGACCGTGGCGACGCCATTGGCGATTTCATCTTCGCCGATAATAACCGCGTAAGCTGCACCGCTGGCGTCGGCCCGTTTCATTTGAGATTTGAAGCTGCCGCCACCGGTTGCCGATGCGCAATGTAGCACAACATCGAGTCCGGCGTCGCGTAATCGCTCGGATGCGACAAATGCATGAAGCTGGGCAGCCTCGCCCTGATGCACGATATAGGCGTCGCATTGGTTGGGCGCAAATTGCTCCCCGCCGGCTTTCATCAACTCCAGCAAGCGCTCTATGCCCATTGCGAAACCGCAGGCCGGCGTATATTTTCCGCCAAAAATTTCGACCAGCGTATCATACCGCCCACCGGCGCATACCGTACCCTGCGCCCCAAGCTGATCGCTCACCCATTCGAAAACAGTGCGGTTGTAATAGTCCATCCCGCGCACCAGCCGTGGATTGATGGAATATGGAATGCAGTTGTGACGCAAAATCTTCTGCACTCCCTCAAAATGCGCGCGCGACTCTTCGCCCAGGTAATCGAGCAGTTTCGGCGCCGCATTGACCATTTGCTGCATGGCTGGGTTCTTCGTGTCCAGAATCCTCAATGGGTTTGCATGCAGGCGCCGTTTTGCTTCCGCATCCAGCACATCCTGGTGCTGTTCGAAATAGGCAATCAAATCGGCCCGATGACGGTTGCGCTCTGCGGCATCGCCGATCGAATTTATTTCGAGGCGAATATCCTGCAGGCCGAGGTCATCCCACAAGCGCTGGCACAACATGATCAATTCGGCATCGATATCGGGGCCGCTAAATCCAATCGCTTCTGCACCGACCTGGTGAAACTGGCGATATCGCCCGCGTTGCGGCCGCTCGTGGCGAAACATCGGGCCGGAGTACCATAGGCGTTTCGGGCCGTCATAGGTTAAATTGTGTTCGATTGCAGCACGCACCACTCCCGCCGTGCTTTCAGGCCGCAGGGTCAACGCATCGCCGTTCATCGAATCCTCGAATGAATACATTTCTTTCTCGACGATATCGGTAACCTCGCCCAAACCACGCGCAAATAACGCGGTAGGTTCGACGATAGGCGTGCGAATTTGCTGGAAACCGTAGCTCTTTAATACGGTTTGCACGGTATTCTCGAACAGTTCCCACAATGGCGCATCGACAGGCAGCACATCGTTCATGCCCTTCACACCGACAATTTTTTCTGCTTTTTTATTTTCAGACATTCTTCTTGGGCCGCTTAAACAGTGGACTTAAATAATTACGTTTTTCCATAATGCGTCCTGACATAGTCAAGCACGATATCCTGGAATTCTTCGGCAATCCGCTCGCCTCGCAAAGTAACGGTCTTTTCGCCATCGACAAAAACCGGCGCCGCAGGCGATTCTCCGGTGCCCGGCAAACTAATCCCGATATTGGCGTGCTTCGATTCGCCCGGGCCGTTGACGATACACCCCATGACGGCAACGTTCATGGTTTCCACGCCGGGATACTGTTTTTTCCACAACGGCATTTGATCGCGCAGATAGGTCTGTATCCGGTCTGCCAATTCCTGGAATACGGTTGAGGTTGTGCGGCCGCACCCCGGACAGGCAATCACCATCGGCGTAAATTCACGCAAACCCATCGTCTGCAAAATCTCTTGCGCAACAATGATTTCCCTGGTCCGATCGCCGCCCGGCTCCGGTGTCAGGGAAATACGTATCGTGTCGCCAATCCCCTCTTGCAGCAGCACCGATAACGCTGCCGTCGAGGCGACAATTCCCTTGCTGCCCATGCCTGCCTCGGTCAATCCCAGATGCAATGGATAGTCGCAACGGCGAGCCAATTCACGGTACACCGCAATCAAGTCCTGCACTCCAGAAACCTTGCATGACAGAATTATTTTATTGCCAGCCAAGCCTATTTCTTCAGCCCGCATCGCATTTTCAATCGCCGAGGTAATCAGCGCTTCATACATCACTGCCTGCGCACTCCAAGGCACGACACGCTGCGCATTTTCATCCATAATGCGCGCCAGCAAAGCCTGGTCGAGACTACCCCAGTTGACGCCAATCCGCACCGGTTTGTCATACTGGCAGGCGATCTCGATCATTTGCGCAAATTGCGTATCGCGTTTTGCCCCCTGGCCAACATTGCCGGGATTGATCCGATATTTCGACAACGCCTGCGCACACTCGGGATAATCGGCCAATAGCGTGTGTCCGTTGTAATGGAAATCGCCAACCAGAGGCACATCCACTCCCATGCGGTCAAGCTGCGCGCGTATGGCTGGAACCGCCTCCGCCGCCTCGGGGTTATTGACCGTAATGCGAACCAGTTCGGAACCGGCAAGCGCCAGATCGCGAACCTGTATGGCGGTACCGATAACATCGACGGTATCGGTATTGGTCATCGACTGCACCACGACGGGATTTCTTCCTCCCACGACGACTTCGCATGCACCGTAACGAATCGACGTCGCCCGACTGTTGCGACGGTCAAGCGGGCCGGAAGATATTGCACCATTGACTGACGTCATAGCTGCCCTTACTTAAAACTTGATAAATACTGCGACAAGGCCCGCCAGCCCCCCATCTGATCCGCTGCGACTGCCGCAATCACCAGCGCCACGACGATAACGGCAGTCAACACCGCCCTTGATACACTGCGACGATGGCCGGTCGATATTAAACGATTGTCGAAAAACGGGGTTGACGGCAAGGTGCGCCGGGGTATCAGCGGCTGGGTCGGCGCTGTCTGCTCGCCGGGGAGCATCACCACCAATGGCGCGGCATCGATTTTCAGCAGTTTGGCATAAGCACGGACAAAGCCTCGCACACTTGCCAACCCTGGCAAAACGGCATAGTTGTCAGTTTCGAGCGCCTGAATTTGCCGCGGCGCCAGATTGAGCTGGCTTGCCACATGCTCGATCGGCCACTTTTTCAATTCGCGCTCAGCGGCTAACCGGGCGCCCAGCGTCAGGCTTGCCCGCGCGACTTCAGGCACTTGCCGCGCATCTTCCTGCAGCCCATCCGTTGCCGCCTCACTCATCGAACGCCCCGCGTTGAAATGCGGAATATTCCAGGGAATCCGGCTGATAGTGGCGCAACTGCGCCCCCAGCGTCGCTTCCGCCAATCGATCACCCAGTTTATGGGCGATTTTGAGCGCCAGCCACAGAACATCTGCATCGTATACTTCGGCTTTGATCACGCGGCCAACATAAAAATTAGACCGCTCATAATCCTGCCGGCCATAATACAATTTTGCCAAATTGAGATTGATCCCGGTATTACCCGGTTCAAACTGAAACGCACGCAAGAAATATTTTTCGGCGGCGACGGTGTCCTCTAATTTCAGGCTGCATATTCCCGCATTGTTCATTGCCTTGCCCGGCGACGTGTAATTACGGCTTTTCAGCGTTGCCTCAAAATACGCAATCGACTCGCGGGGTCGCCCATTTTGGCACAGGAACCAGCCGTAGTTATTGCTGAAATCGGGATTATTGGGCGCCAGCCTGATCGCATGCAAAAAATTTTCTTCAGCCAACCGCGTTTCGTCCATGTCCATATAGATCAACCCACGCATGCTATAGGCTTCTGAAGAACCCGGATCGGCTTGCAATACCTGCTTGATTTCGTCAAGTGCAACCTTCATCTCATGACGCTGGTAATACCCGACCGCCAATTCCAAATGAATAGCCGCGCGCTTTTGCACATTGGTCTGATCGGAACTGGTCGGCAATTCTCCATCTGCGCTACCGTGCCGATTCGATGCGCATCCGGCCAGCAACAACGCCGACACAAAAATTGCCGCCCACCGATAGCCCGGCGCTTTGCGCATTTTGCTCACGAAGCAACCTCCACGATGCGGCCGAAATCCTTGCCGAACTTCTGACGGTATTCAGTCATCTTCTGCATGCGCTCCTGCACACGCGTCCGGTCTTGCACTTCGCCGGCCAATTGGCCGCATGCAGCGTCGATATCGTCGCCGCGCGTCTTGCGTATGGTTGTCACAATACCGGCGTCCATCAGTATTTTGGCAAAAGCTTTGATGCGGGCATTATCGGAGCGCGTCAAGCCGGACTCCAAAAACGGATTAAACGGAATTAAATTAAATTTGCAAGGCACTGCGCCGGCAGCGCCATTCTGCACCAGGGTCAGCAACTCGCGCGCATGCATGTCGGTGTCGTTGACGCCTGCCAGCATGCAATATTCAAACGTAATGAAATCGCGCGGCGCATACGCCAAATAACGCTTGCAAGCCGCCATCAGCTCGCTTAACGGGTATTTTTTGTTGAGTGGCACCAAGCTTTCGCGCAATGCATCGTTCGACGCATGCAACGATACCGCCAATGCAACCGGGCACTCCTGCGCCAACCGGTCTATCATCGGCACCACGCCGCTAGTCGACAAAGTCACACGACGCCGAGACAAGCCGTAAGCATTATCATCAAGCATCAGTTTCAACGCAGTAACGGTGGGTTCAAAATTCAATAGAGGTTCGCCCATCCCCATCATCACAACATTGGTGATCTGGCGCTCCCCTTTCGGGCCTGGTTCAATACCCCTTGTTTTGCGCAATTCAAATTCAGCCATCCACAACTGGCCGATAATTTCGGCAACCGTCAGATTACGATTGAAGCCCTGCTTGCCGGTCGAACAGAAACGGCAGTTGACCGCACAACCCGCCTGTGTGGATATACACAGCGTGCCGCGGCTTTCTTCAGGGATAAATACTGTTTCAACAGCGTTGCCCTGGCCGACGTCGAGCAACCACTTGCGGGTGCCGTCGGACGAAGTGTGGTCGCTGATTACAGCCGGACCGGCAATAAAGGCCCGGCCAGCCAGCTTGTCTCGCAGCGACTTGGCCAAATCGGTCATCGCTTCAAAATTACCAACGCCGAATTGGTGTATCCAGCGCTGCAATTGTTTGGCGCGAAACGGCTTCTCACCCAACTCGCCACAGTAGGCGACGAGTTGCTCGGGATCAAGATCCAGCAAATTAGTGAGAACCGTCATCACAACTTTTCTTAACGAGAATACACGTTCAAAGCCGGGAAGAAATACGAAATTTCAACCTTGGCTGTTTCTTCTGCGTCGGAACCATGAACCGCATTGGCATCGATCGAATCGGCGAAATCCGCGCGTATCGTTCCTTTTTCCGCCTTCTTTGGATCGGTGGCGCCCATCAGGTCGCGGTGCTTGGCAATGGCGTTCTCGCCTTCCAGCGCCTGCACTATAACCGGACCGGAAATCATGAAATCGACAAGATCCTTGAAGAAAGGGCGCTCGCGGTGCACTGCATAAAAGCCTTCCGCTTCGGCGCGCGACAACTGGATCATGCGTACTGCAACGATTTTCAGACCGGCGGCTTCAAATCGTGTATAAATTTGGCCGATTACATTTTTCGCGACTGCGTCGGGTTTTATAATCGACAGGGTACGTTCGATGGCCATCTGTAAAAACTCCAATAAAAAGAAAGGGTTAAGACCGATAATTGAGGATTCAACTAACCTTTAATTTTACCATGAAACTGTCCCATACAGGACGCGAGAAAGCGATGTCGATTGCCGGATTACGGAAAGTCAAATGCAAATCCCTGGAACGATCATGAACTTCCGCTTCTGAAGTCTATCAAATAAATAGTATTGGGACATGTTATGCTTAGCCATCTTTGAATTGAAATTGGAGGCAATATGAATCAAAACCTGCAGCAAGCCTATGGAGTCGGCAGTGGCGCCTTGATTGCGCGCAACCGTGTGTTGCGGAATACTTATTGGCTTTTGGCGATTTCCATGATTCCGACGATCCTCGGCGCCTGGCTGGGGGTTCAAATGGATTTTAGCCTGTTTCAGGGCAGTCCGCTGATCGGTTTCATTATGTTTATGGCAATCGCTTTTGGTTTTTTCTATGCGATTGAAAAAACCAAGAATTCCGGCCTCGGCGTTCTGTTTTTGCTGGGTTTTACGTTCTTCATGGGCTTGATGCTGTCTCGCATGATTGGCGTGGTATTGCATAGCTATTCGAACGGCGCCAACCTTATCATGACCGCGTTCGGCGGAACCGCGATGATAATGGGGGTAATGGCAACCGTCGCCACAGTCTCAAAACGTGATTTTTCAGGTTTGAGCAGATGGTTATTTGCCGGGTTGCTGGTGATCATCGTTGCATCGCTACTTAATATGTTCATGCACATACCGGCACTATATTTGGTTATTTCCGTTGTCGCGATCGCTATTTTTTCCGGCTACATACTGTTTGATGTGCAACAAATCATCAACGGCGGACAAACGAATTATATTTCGGCAACGCTCAGCATCTACCTGGATGTCTATAACATCTTTGTGAATCTGTTGAGAATCTTGTCGTATGTTGGCGGCAACCGCAATTAGTATCGTGTGAGGTCGGCTGCCCGTCGCGACTCTTTCGCATCGGGCGGCGAAATAACCCGAATGCCATAAGCTTTTTTCATCGATTACAATCCGCAGTCGGCAGCCCAATACGCAACGAATACAGTAATGCGATGGCGTTAAAGCCGAGGTAAACAAGATAGCTGACCAGATAAAGCAGCGCCATCCGCTCCAGCGTCATCCCGCTGGAAAATAACCAAAGCATCAATACAAAAAGCGGGAGCGACAGCACTTCACCGACGATAATCGCCCATGTCCGGTGCGTGGCAAACAGGCCGTACAGAAATAACCACGAGGCAATGCGTACCCAACAGCCCGACATGAACAGGGCAGCCGTTTCATTGCTTACCGTGAAGCGCGCGTTATATAGCGTTGCAAGCATGACACGCTGATTAAAATAGACCAAAAACAGCAGGCAAGCAGCCGGAACCAATACAGCCACACCGGCAAAATTTATTTCTGTCTTGAATCGCATCGAGCCATACGCACTGCTGAGACGTGGCAGGAAAACCAGCGACAGCACGCCGGCTGCCGTGGCAGTTACCCACTCTGTCGATCGCCATAGCGCCTGCATGAATCCGACATCTTCCCAAGACAACATATCGGACAGCATGCCACGCATCACAAGCATTGAGGCCGGGCTCATTATTCCAATGGCAAGACCGACCGGCACGAATTTCAGCAACTTGGAAAAATACGCCGCCCCTCCGTCCCGCCTGTCGCCAACCTGCGTTAGCTTGCGCATATAACGCCAAAGCATGCTGCCAATAATCGACAGCATGCTGCATTGAACCAGGATCAAGCCGCGCAAGGATAGCCCTTGCCATGCTCCCACGGCCACCATCAGCCATATAGTGCCAACCAGCAGAGCCAGCCTCAGCATGCGCCGCTGCTGGTGCTTTCCCAGCCAATAGGCATTGAGGGCGGCTGGAATGACCGTGATGCATCCGGCGCAAGCCGCCAGCACAATCAAGCTCGGTTCAATTTGTTTCCAAGAACGCCACGATGCCAGTGCAGGTGTCGCCAAGACCACCATCATCGCCACTGCCAGTGACGTCCATAACCCCACCTTGAGCGCTGACTGAAGCAGATTTCTTTCATCCCGCTGTTCGCGCACTTGCGTAACCAGCACCGTTAATCCCTGCATGACGCCTGCGATTGCCACGCCGCTGATTACCTCCAACACGGATTGAAGCTGTGCCCACTGCGCAACCACAGCCGGGCCGCCGGTCAACGCCAGCGTCTTATCCAGCACCGCGCGTCCAAAGAGATCAATCAGAATGATGGCGAACGAAGCCAGAACGGTTTGAACGGAAGTCAATACATTCAGCCTACGCCAGATCGAACACCGCAATCGACTCCACGTGCGAAGTATGCGGAAACATGTTGATCACCCCTGCATATTTCAGCAAATAACCTGCCTGATGCACCAATACGTCGGCGTCGCGCGCCAATGTCGACGGATTGCAGGATACATAGACAATGCGCTTAGGCTTGTGCATCTGTTGCGCTTCATTCAATCCCGCCAAGACCTGACACACAGCAATCGCGCCTTCGCGCGGAGGATCGATCAAAAGCCGGTCGAACTTTCCAAGTGCAACCCACTCTTCAACCGATAACGCGAACAGGTTCCTGCAAAAGAAAACGGTTTTATCCGCCAAGCCATTAACCTGCGCATTTTGCAGCGCACGCTCGGTCAATGCGGCGCTTCCTTCTATACCCACTACCTCGCCCGCTTGCGTGGCAAGCGGCAAGGTAAAATTTCCCAGACCGCAAAATAAATCTGCAATCCGTTCGCCCGGTTGCGCATCCAGCAGGCGCAATGCGCGAGCCACCAGCACGCGATTGATATGATGATTGACTTGCGTAAAATCGGTTGGCTTGAACGGCATGTCGATACCGAACTCCGGTAGCGCGTACTGCAACGAGGTATCGGTCGGATAATACTGAAATACCGTATCGGGGCCATGCGGTTGCAACCACCATTGCACATGATACTGGTCGGCAAACGCCTTAAGCCTGCTTTCGTCTTCTGCGCTCAACGCAGCCATAATGCGCAACACCATCGCGGTCACTATGCCGTCTTTCCCTTCGCCCACGGCCAACTCGATTTGCGGCAATTGTTCAACGATGGAAAGCGAACCGATCAAAATCCGCAACGGCGCCAACAGCGCGGACACATGCGGCGGCAGTATCTCGCAGGTTTTCATGTCGGTAATGAAATGGGATTTTCGCTCATGAAACCCAACCAGCACACCGCCCTTCTTGGGAACATTGCGCACCGATATGCGGGCCCGATAACGGTAACCCCAGGTCGGGCCGTAAATCGGCCGCAACAGGGTTTCAGCTTTCACCTTGCCTATATGCTTGAGATTGTCTTCCAACACGCGCTGCTTGACGGCGACTTGGGCCGAAGGCTCAAGATGCTGCATCGCACAGCCGCCGCACACGCCAAAATAAGCGCATTGCGGCTTGACTCTTAATGCGGATTCGCGGAGCAACTCAGTCAGTATTGCGGCTTCCCAGTTCTTTTTCTTTCGAAACGACTGAAAACCGACCTGCTCGCCGGGCAATGCGCCTTCGACGAAAATCACTTTCCCCTGAGTTCCGTCTTCATTTTGTAAATGACCTATGCCACGGGCCTCCATGTCCAAAGACACGATATCGATAATATTTTGCTGCATATTGAATAATGAAATATTGAAACGTACTGCGTAAGGTGAGGTTAGCCGCAGGCACGACCTTATCGTGCCCGCCTATTCCGGCACGTCCGGCTTAGGTGGCCTACAGCAAGGCATCCTTGTTGACGCCACGCGTAATCAATGCACACCTCAATTTGACCAATGCCTCCTGCTGAATCTGCCGAATGCGCTCGCGTGTTACGCTCATCTCAGCAGCCAGTTCTTCCAGGGTCGCAGGGTCGCCGTTGTCAAGACCGAATCGGCGAATGATGACCATGCGCTGCTTGTCCGATAATTTATTCAACCAGTCATGCACCAGGACCGTCATTTCATGATGCTCGGCACGCAAATCGGGGCCATCCTCAGAATCGCCCGGCAGCATATCCATCAGGCTGGCCTGCGGATCGTTATCCAGCGGGGTATCCAGCGACGTGGCATGTTCCGATAGCAAAAGGACATCTTGCACGTCTTCAATTGGGCGGTCGACTAAATGCGCGATGTCTTCCGCCGTTGCATCCTTGCCGTCCTGGCGCTGCGCTTCGAGATGATATTTGGCGCGCAATATCTGGTTCAATTCGCGCACCATATGCACCGGCAAGCGCACCGTGCGCGCCTGATTCATGATCGCACGCTCAATACTCTGCCGTATCCACCAGGTTGCATAAGTGGAGAAACGAAAGCCGCGCTCCGGCTCGAATTTGTCGATGGCGCGCATTAAGCCAAGATTGCCCTCTTCGATCAGATCCAGCAATACCACTCCCCGATTGATATAATGCTTGGCAATCGACACCACCAGCCGCAGGTTGTGTTCGATCATTTTTTGCCGCGAGGGAAAATCGCCCTGCTTGGCGCTCGTTGCCATACTCGCTTCTTCCTTCGCCGACAACAATGCCCGCGCGCCGATCTGGTTCAGGTAATGCTGGGTAGTATCGGTCGACAGTTCTGCGCTCAGCACACGCTTCAACTCGTCAATGCTATCGGTTGCGGCGATCGCGCTGCCGTCTTCACCGGCTGCTGCAGGTTCTTCATTTTCCAAGCCCTCGCCAGCCTCGTTTTGTTCCTCCTCCTCCACGGCACCGAGCGGCAACTCATCGGACATATCTTCCGATGCTGCATCGTGTTCCATTGGCTGGAGATGATCGCGAGACATTTATCGAACCGGAAGGAATTTGGTTGGGTCAACGGGCTTGCCTTGTTGACGGATCTCAAAATGAAGCTTTACCGAATCGGTATCGGAATCGCCCATCTCGGCAATAGGCTGGCCTTTGGCGACGGTCTGCCCTTCTTTAACCAGAATGATTTTATTATGCGCGTAAGCAGATAGCAAACTGCTGGAATGCTTGACAATCACCAGGTTGCCGTACCCACGCATAACCCCCGCATACAAGACCCTTCCCGATGCTGCGGCCACCACTTGCTGGCCGCTTTTGCCGGCAATATCGATCCCTTTTTTTGCATCCTCATAGGGCACCGCCGGCTTACCTTCAACCGGCCACATCCAGACAACGGTTTCTTGCTCGGCAGTTCCCGTTTCTACCGCATTGTCGGGTGCTTTAGGCGCGTTCGCAAGCGGGGCTGCATCCATTTTCTGCATTTCGGCCAGCGCCGCTTCGGAATACGGGCGCTTCTCTCCGTGCGGTCCAGACTTATTGATGGCCGCAACTGCCGGCTGAGGCTGCCCGCCAGCCGCTGTCAGCGGAACACGCACGCCCGGTACCGGCATAGCCACGCTCGCCACTTGCACGTTGCCGCCCGCCGCATCGGGCGGCAGCACACGCAATACTTGATCTACCTTGATATCGTTTGGATTGGCAAGATTATTCCACGCCACCAAATCACGATAATTTTGTCCGTTATCGAGCGCAATACGCAGTAGCGTATCGCCTTTTTTTACTGTGTAATAACCATGTTCGTCGCCCGCCGGGGTAACACTCTTCACCACTGAGTCAGAATGGGGGACCGGCGCCATTTGGCCTGCCGCATTGCGTTCCATCACCGGAGCGGCATTGCGTTGCGTGCTACAGGCAACAAGCATCCAAATTACCGATGCCAAACCGATTAATCTTATTTTTTGCATTCTCATGGACTCAAGCTTCATTAAACCGTACCCGCACGCAGCGGTACAAAATGACAATCCTCCAGCGTTTCGGTCGACCACTCACACTGGCCGAGCCGCCGGATCACCTGTAAAACCTGATGACGCATCCCAACCGGCGCCACGAGGCGGCCACCGATAGTCATTTGCTCCAATAGGAATTGCGGCACCTCTATCCCGGCTGCGGCTAGAATGATACCGTCAAACGGCGCCACCTGCGGAAGACCAAGCATACCATCTCCGTAATGCAAGCGGATATTTGGAATGCGTAGCGGTCGCAAGTTGGATTTTGCCAACTCATGCAAGGGTTTGATCCGTTCAATCGAATACACTTCCTTTGCAACCAGCGACAATACAGCCGCTTGATATCCGCATCCGGTGCCAATCTCCAGTACGCGGTTCAGTTCGCCTCCGCCGGCGTGGTTACGCATGACTTCAATCATCCGGGCGACGATATAGGGTTGCGAAATAGTTTGATGGTAGCCGATCGGCAAAGAAGCGTCGATATATGCCTGGCTAGCCAATGCAGGCTCGACGAACAAATGACGCGGCACTGCTTGCATGGCGCTTAACACCTTGCCGTCGCGCACGCCGAGCGCGCTAATACGCTCGACCATTGCATGCCGCACGGCATCGGAGATAAGCGGTGTTTGCCGTTCTGCAACCCTTTCTGCAACCTTCGTCGCGTTCTGCGTCCTCGCACCGGCGCCAGCCGGAATCGGCGCCCGATTACCATGCTGCGCCGCATTTTGAGTGGCGGTTTGAGGCATTGCTACCGTCTTGGAAAAGGTGAGCGGCGTCTGCCGCTCTTTAGCGGATTGGTTGACAACAGAGGACAGCGATAATGGAAAGCGCTTGGCCTTGCCGGTCATGTCAGGCTTTCCCTGAGTGCGGCCAATTGCGTCGCGTGCGTCAGGTCTACTTGCAACGGCGTAACCGACACCCAGCCCTGCCGGGTAGCATAAAAA